>NZ_VOQX01000220.1:0-1839 GCF_016643525.1 Pantoea sp. Morm
ATGAGACCAGGCCTACGCGCCGGTCAGTGCAGTCTGACAAATGGGGGAGATTCTTAGTCGTTTGGGTTTGGGTTTGCGTTTGGGTTTGGGTTTGGGTTTGGGTTTGGGTTTGGGTTTGGGTTTGGGTTTGAGTTTGAGTTTGGGTTTGCCCTCACCCCGGCCCTCTCCCGCACGCGGGAGAGGGAGCGGTCCGCTGCGGGCGGGGAAGGCAGTGCGTAACATGAGAGAACCAGGAAGGTGCAGCGGGTGAAAAGTATGAAAGGCACGCAGGCAAAGGCTAAAGATGACCGATGACACCCTGGCGCACCAGCCAGCTCCCTTTCCCCTACCAGCACCAGCCAGTTCCCTCTCCCGCTTGCGGGAGAGGGTTAGGGTGAGGGAAAAAACCACTCTGAATTCAAACCATTAAACCGCCTGCGCGCACGCCCACGCTGAGCTCCACGCCCACTGGAAATTGTAGCCGCCGAGCCAGCCCGTCACGTCCACCACTTCGCCGATGAAATAGAGCCCCGGCACGTCGCGCGCTTCCATGGTCTTTGACGACAGCTGCGTGGTATCCACGCCGCCCAGCGTCACTTCGGCGGTACGATAGCCTTCGGTGCCGTTTGGCTGCACGCGCCACTGGTGCAGCGTGGTCACCAGCTCGCTCTGCTGCTTGCTGTTAAGCTGCTTCAGCGTCACGTCGGGAATCTGCTGCAGCTCCTGCAATACTTCCACCAGCCGCTTCGGCAGGATCTTCGCCAGGCTATTTTTCAGGCTGAGGTTGGGATGCGCCGCACGCTGCACGTCGATAAAATCGTCCAGCGCGGTCTCCGGCGACAGGTTGACGGTGACAAACTCGCCCGGCTGCCAGTAGCTGGAAATCTGCAGTACCGCCGGACCGGACAGGCCGCGGTGGGTAAACAGCATCGCCTCTTTAAACAGCGTGCCGTCCTGAGCAGTGATGGTGGTCGGCAGCGCCACGCCGGAAAGCGTGTTCAGCTGCTCCAGCAGCGGCTTATGCAGCGTAAACGGTACCAGCGCGGCGCGCGTTGGATGGACGCGCAGGCCAAACTGCTCCGCCACCTTATAACCGAACGGTGTGGCCCCCAGTCCCGGCATAGACAGTCCACCGCTGGCAATCACCAGCTTGTCCGCGCGAACCGCCGAGCCATTCAGCTGCAGCGTGTAACCGTCGTCGTCGCGCGCCACGCTCAGCACTTCGCTGCGCAACCGCAGCGTCACCTGGCCGGCTTCACACTCTTTCAGCAGCAGGTCGACAATCTGCTGCGCCGAGTCATCGCAGAACAGCTGGCCAAGGGTTTTCTCGTGATACGCGATGCCGTGACGATTAACCAGATCGATGAAATCCCACTGGGTGTAACGCGCCAGCGCCGATTTACAGAAATGTGGATTGTGCGACAGGTACGCCGCCGGTTCGGTGTAGAGATTGGTGAAGTTGCAGCGGCCGCCGCCGGACATCAGGATTTTGCGCCCTGCCTTCTTGCCGTTATCCAGCAGCAATACGCGACGGCCCAATTGCCCGGCCTGTGCCGCGCAGAACATGCCGGCCGCGCCTGCACCAATAATGATAACGTCAAACTTTTCCACGGCCTTAACCCACCTGATTGAAAGGCGCTGATTGTAGAGATCTGCGGCTTTTCGCGCCAGCGTCAAAAAAAAGCCGTAAATGTGTCATATTGTAACTTGCTCATTTTCCGGTCTTTTTGTCCTTAATTACCTGCCGGATGACAAATTTAAGACAAAAAAGAGCTATATTTTTCTTTCCCATAGCGCACGTTGTCGCAGATAATGCGCCGCGTTCATGTCCTCCAAAATGGCGTAACGTTTATGCTACAT
>NZ_VOQX01000221.1:0-1836 GCF_016643525.1 Pantoea sp. Morm
TGGCGCCTGCCAGCACCAGCAGCAACCCGGCAAACGTCACCGAGCCGTCGGTAATAAACACAATGCTCATCAATCCGCTGCACGCCAGCACAAAGCCAGCGATCTGATAGCGGCTGAGCTGTTCTTTAAACACATAACTGCCGAGCAGCAGAGTGAAAAAGGCACTGAACTGCAGCACCAGCGAGGCGATCCCCGCCGACAGCCCGGTTTTTATCCCCAGATTGACCAGGCCCCACAAGCCAATGCCGAACACCAGTCCGTAGCCAATAAGGTAGCGCCACGGGACGTCAGGTTTTTTAATAAAGAAGAGCGCCGGGATGGCACACAGCGTAAAACGCAGCCCTGCCAGAATAAATGGATCGATGGCGTGCAACCCTAATTTAATCACCGAAAAATTAATGCCCCAGATGGCGGTAATACCTATGGCCAGCAGCAGGTGTAATAATTTCATGATTGACGTGTTCCATACCAGAGAATAAGTGCGCAGGCACTGACCAGTGCCCCGCCGCCGCACACGGCATACCATCCCCAGTGCGCATAGAGTTGGGTGGCAGCAATAGCGCCCAGCGCGCTGCCTGTCGCATAAAAACACATATAGGCACCGATAAGCCGGCTGGTGATAGCGGGTTTGCCGGAAATCAGCATGCTCTGGTTGATGACATGCACCGTCTGCACGGCGAAATCCAGCATGATCACGCCAATAACCAGCAAGAATAAAGAGGCCTGCGCGAAGGCGATGGGGAGCCACGAGAGCGTTAATAAAGCCAGTGCGCATCCGCTGGCGCGCTGCCCGGTTCCCCGGTCAGCCCAGGCGCCACTTCTGGAAGCCGCCAGCGCTCCGGCTATTCCAGCCAGACCAAACAGCCCTGTTTGCGTATGGGAAAGCGACATGGCCGTGAGCGGCAAAACCATGGAACTCCACAACATGCTGAACGCGGCAAAAATCAGCAGAGCCAGCGCGCCACGCTGACGCAACAAAGGCTCGGTGACAAAAAGACGCGGGACAGACCCCAGCAACCCGGCCACGGAAGTGGCTGTGTTCTGCGGACCGGCAGAAGGTATCACTTTCATCAGCAGCACGGTAATCAGCAGCATCAGCGCCGATGAGGTCATATACACCGCCCGCCAGCCGGCGATATCGGCGATGATGCCAGAGACCAGCCGCGCCAGCAGTATTCCCATGACGATGCCACTGGTGACGCTGCCTACCACCTTGCCACGCTGAGCCGGTGCCGACAGGATAGCGGCCCACGCCACCACGGTTTGCGTCACCACCGCCATCAAACCCACCAGCAGCATCGCCACCAGCAGCGGCAGAAAACTCTCTGCTAACGCCGCCGCGATCAGGGCCAGCACCGACAGCAGCAGGTGCGTGACCACCAGCTTTTTGCGATCAACGCGATCGCCGAGCGGCACCAGCAAGAACAATCCTATGGCATAACCCGCCTGCGTTGCCGTGATGACCAGGCCTATGGTGCCGGGCGAAACCTGCAGCGTTGCGGATATGGATTCCAGCAATGGCTGGGCAGAATAGACATTGCCGACAGCCAGCGCGCAGGTCAGTGAGAACAGAAAAATGATGTGAGGCGACAGCACTGAGGTCGTCGCTGGCGAAAGAGGCGCCTCAGAGGTTGCAGGGGTATCACTGGTGCAAGTCATGTTGCATCCTTATGTGGTTTTTATTTGAAACCGATTTATTCTATAAGTATCAGCGGTGGTTTTTTTTTGCAACTTGTTTTGCTGAAGGCTAAGCTGCCGTCAGTAAATCAGCAGAGTGAGAGAGAAGATGGCCAAACAGGAAGCGCTCAGAACCAGCGAATGCCCGGTCGCCCGGAC
>NZ_VOQX01000222.1:0-1836 GCF_016643525.1 Pantoea sp. Morm
CGGACGGTTACAGCGGCGCACCGAAGCGCGTCCGCTGGGCAGTGTGCGGCCCGAGAGCCGCACTTCATGCATTACTGCTTCAACACAAACGGTGATACGAAATTGCCCGCGTTTTCTTTGGTGATCAAAATGCAGTCAAACAGCTGCTTTTCCGATGCTGCGCCGGTTTTGCCGGTTTTCAGGAAGCTGTCAGCCTGCTCTACCGCTTTCTGCGCGAACTGCGCCACCGGCTGCATCACGGTATACGCCAGCGTCCCGGCTTTCACGGCGTCCACCGCATCCGGCGAACCATCAAAACCACCGACTTTGATTTGGTTCAGCTTGCCGGCTTCTTTCAGTGCGGCAATCGCCCCCAGCGCCATTTCATCATTACCGCTGATCACGCCTTTAATGTTTGGGTTCGCCTGCAGCAGAGACTGCATCTTGTTGAAGCCCTGAGTACGATCCCAGTTGGCCACTTCCTGACCCACTTTCTTCAGCGTGGGGTACTGCGACAGCACGGTATCAAAACCATTGGCACGCGTTGCCGCGTTGTTATCGGATGGCGGGCCCACTAATTCAACATAGTTGGCGGTATCGCCTACCTGTTTCACCCACTCCATCGCACCCACCGCCGCGCCCTGCGCATTGTTGGAAACCAGCTGCGCTTTGGCCAATCCGCTCTGATTCAGCTCGGCGTTAATGATAAACACCGGAATGTTCGCCGCGATGGCTTTTTTCACCGATCCCACAGAACCGTCGGCGTTGGCGGGATCGAGGATGATTGCCTTGGATTTATTGGTGATCGCCGTATCAATCAGCTGGCTTTCGGTGTTGGTATCACCTTTGTGCGCGCTGACTTTTGCGCTGTAGCCGAGTTTTTCAGCCGCTTTCTGCGCCACCTGACCTTCCGTCAGCCAGTATGGGTTAGAAGGATCATTAACGATGATGGTCATCAAGCCGTTATCCGCCCAGGTCGGTGCAGCGAAGGTGGTGATCGCCATAGCGGCGGCAGCAATAAACAGACGTTTTGTGAACATAGGTGCTCCGTTATTATTTAGGGTACAGGTTTTACGGATAACCGCGCGCTGCCAGACAGCGCACGTGAGTTAGCGACTGCGTTTGCCGTATTGCAGGGTGTTGAGCAATACCGCCAGCACAATCACGGCGCCAGTGAACACCGTCTGCCAGTAGGCAGAGACGCCGATAATCACTAAGCCATCAGAGAGAAAACCGATTACAAAAGCGCCCAGCAGCGTGCCGCGTACGTTACCGCGACCACCGGTTAAGGCCGCACCGCCAATCACCACCGCGGCAATCGCGGTCAGTTCATAAGTGGTACCCGCCGTTGGACCGGCTGAGGTGAGCTGAGATGAGAGCACCAGCCCCGCCATCGCGGCACAGATCCCCGACAACACATAAACGCTGATTTTGATACGTTTCACCGGCACGCCGGAGAGATCGGCGGCGCGCTCGTTACCACCCGAGGCATACAGCCAGCGGCCAAACGCCGAGCGGCTCAGCAGAAAACCACAGGCCAGCGCCACTACCCCCAGCACCAGCACACCCACCGGGATGTTGAAGATGCGATTAAAGCCGAGCCAGTCAAAGCCGGTGTTACCCAGCGCTTCAGTGCCAGAGAGTTTGTTGTAGGTCAGTCCGTTAGTGATCAGCAGGGCAATACCGCGCGCCACATACATGGTCCCGAGCGTGGCGACAAATGCCGGAACGCGGAACCAGGCGATCAACACGCCATTGACCAATCCCACCAGCGCGCCAATCACCAGCGTTAATATCGCCACTGCCCACACTGGCAAATACAGCACCACGCCCAGCGCTTCGAGATTGATGCCCTGC
>NZ_VOQX01000223.1:0-1832 GCF_016643525.1 Pantoea sp. Morm
CAGCGCTGTCAGCAGCGGCTGGCGTATGACGGGCCAGGCAACGACAGCAATATTCTGGAAGCGCCAGAGAATATGAACGAGGGGCCGGTAACGATTGTCGAGCAGCATGTGAAGCGTATCCTGCAACACCTGAATGTGATGCACACCATCTCTTCACTGGCCTGGAGCCAGCGACCGCATCACGGCCGCTGGCTGAAAGTTTTACGTCCGAAAGGATGATTACGCCGCCAGCACTTTCTCTATCGCTTTGGCGAAACGCGCCATGCCTTCTTCGATATCGGTCGGTTCGATCACCAGCGACGGCACGAAACGAATCACATCGGTGCCGGCGGTCAAGATCATCAATCCTTCTGCGGCTGACGCGCTGAGAATGTCACGCGCCTTGCTGGCGTGCTGTGGCTTCAGCGCTGCGCCAATCAGCAAACCTTTGCCGCGAATCTCACTGAAAAGATCATATTTGCTGTCAATCGCCTGCAGTGCTTCAACGAACTGCTGACGACGGGCTTCCACGCCACCCAGCACTTCAGGGGTGTTGATAATATCCAGCGCGGTTTCAGCAATCGCACAGGCCAGCGGGTTGCCGCCATAGGTGGTGCCGTGCACGCCCGGCGCCATCACTGAAGCGATTTCATTAGTGGTCAGCATCGCACTCACCGGGAATCCGCCGCCCAGCGCTTTGGCGGTGGTGATGATGTCTGGCTTGATGCCGTAATGTTCGTAGCTGAACAGCTTACCGCTACGACCCATGCCGCTCTGCACTTCATCCAGCACCAGCAGCGCTTTATGCTCATCGCACAGCGCACGCAGACCCTGCATAAATTCCTGCGTCGCAGCCACCACGCCGCCTTCACCCTGAATCGGTTCAACGACAATCGCGCAGGTATGGTCATCCATCACCGCTTTCACCGCATCCAGATCGTTAAACGGCACATGTACGATATCTGCCGGCTTTGGACCAAAGCCGTCGGAGTATTTCGGCTGGCCGCCAACAGAAACGGTAAACAAGGTACGACCATGGAACGCGTTGTGGAAGGCGATGATTTTGCTTTTGAACGGGCTGTGTTTTTTGCAGGCGTAGTAACGCGCCAGCTTAAAAGCAGCTTCGTTAGCTTCCGCGCCGGAGTTGCCAAAGAAAACGCGATCGGCAAAGGTCGCTGCAATCAGCTTGCTCGCCAGACGCAGCGCAGGTTCGTTGGTGAACACGTTGCTGGTGTGCCACAGGGTTTCACCCTGCGTTTTCAGCGTTTCTACCAGCGCCGGGTGGCAATGGCCTAAAGCAGTCACCGCGATGCCGCCGGAGAAGTCGATATACTCTTTGCCCTGCTGATCCCAGACTCGGCTGCCTTTACCTTTAACCGGCACAAACTGCGCTGGTGCATAAACAGGCAAAATCACGTTATCGAACGTTTCCCGGGTTACCGCTAGTTTTTCCGCTGCCATTGCCGACCTCATTGGGTTATTTATTGAGCTGAAGTGAAATTATAATCACAAAATATGCATAAAAAATCACACGAAGGCAAACATAAGTTACGCGTTGAGGAAATTAGCCAATAGCTGATGGCCCTGCTCGCTGAGGATGCTCTCAGGATGGAACTGCACCCCTTCCAGCGGCAAAGTGCGGTGGCGGAAGCCCATGATCTCATCGGGCTCACCATCACGCAGGCTCCAGGCCGTGACTTCGAATTCTGCGGGCAGCGTATCGCGCGCCACGATCAGTGAATGATAGCGCGTGACGGTAAGAGGATTATTAAGGTTGCGAAATACGCCTTGATGAGTGTGCTGGATAACAGAGGTTTTGCCGTGCATCAACTGACGAGCCCGCACCACCTGCG
>NZ_VOQX01000224.1:0-1815 GCF_016643525.1 Pantoea sp. Morm
TGCTGGTGGTGAGGCTGGCGGGGGAGAATGCGGGACGTAAGGGGGAGTTGCTGGTGGTTTGATAAACCCGAAAATCATCAAAAGTGAGTACACAGGGAAATCTGGACATGGCTTAGTAAAAAAACTTAAACAATGCTTGCTCGCTAGCGTAAATTAGCTTAAAAATTCTTTTCGATAAATTTACACTATCTTGATGAATCGGAGCTTTATGAAGCGCAGGCTGTTAGAGTTAGATGGATGCCGGGGTTTACTGTGCTGGACAGTCGTTGCTGGACATTGGTTGGGGAGTAGACTTGGATGGGGCAACGTCCATTTTTCTCATTCTTACATTTCAGTTGATGGTTTCTTTATCCTATCAGGAATTGTTTTAACTTATATTTATAAAGAAAAGTTATTACACGGTAGCAAAGAATATTATAAGTTTGCAGCACACAGATTTGAACGTTTATATCCCTTACACTTGCTAACTTTCTTAGTGTCAATCTACATTTATTTTACATTTTTTGAAAAGATACCTTTCAATGAACCATTTGCAACTGGCATCTATAATTTATTTTTGCTACATGGGATGGGGTTAGCTAATTCATGGAATTGGAATGATCCAAGCTGGTCTATATCAGTTGAATTTTACGCATCAGTTTTAGCGTTCCCATTGCTGCTAAAAATTCGCAATACGCATCTCTTAATTTCACTATCTGTAATATTATACGGCATCGTTATAGGAAGACATCACAATTTAGAAGCAGCCACAGACGTTTATTTCAATATACTATCCTCTGGATTTTTGAAATGTGTAGCTGGTTTGGCATTAGGAATAGCAATAATAAACTGTTCGGAAGTGACAAATGATTTAAAACGCACCGAAAACAATTCAATTGTACTTATATTACAGACTCTTGCAATAGCCTATGTGGCATACTTTATTTATACGAAAGATAATGTTACTTCCTACGATATAATAACTATAGTTTGTTTTACCTATATATTTTATAGCCTGATTAACTTTGATACATTTTGGAATACTTTATTTTCAAATTCATTACTGGTCTACTTCGGAAAAATAAGCTTTGCAATTTACCTTACTCATACTCCTTTAATGCTTTTGTTAGATCAAATCAATTATTATAGAAGCCTGAGCTTACAAAGCCAGACGATAGTATTCCTCAGTGTTTTAATAATCATTTCGCACTTTATTTATAATTGGTTCGAGATGCCTATTTATAAGAACACCAAGAAAATAACAGACACATTTTACTCAAAAAAATCCAAACAGCTAGCAGAAAAACGGCATTAAAATACTTTAAAAAATGCCGATTATTTTTCCGTTTAGTGTATCTGAAAAGATTATTCTAACAATTAATAAAAAAGCCATAGCTCGTTGATTACGAACTATGGCTTTGAAAACTAGCGGATAAATAGGATTAGTTTATCAACAAAGATTATTTTAATCAGCTAACCACTCAGTATGGAATACACCGTCTTTATCAATACGCTTGTAGGTGTGCGCACCAAAGTAGTCGCGCTGCGCCTGAATCAGGTTGGCAGGCAGCACTTCTGAGCGATAGCTATCGTAGTATGCAATTGCCGCTGAGAAGGTTGGTGTTGGAATACCGTTCTGAATGGCATAAGAGACAACATCACGCAGCGCCTGCTGATATTCATCAGCGATGTTTTTGAAGTAGGGATCAAGCAGCAGGTTTGCGATGTTAGCATCGGTCGCATAAGCATCAGTAATTTTCTGCAGGAACTGTGCACGGATGATGCAGCCAGCACGGAAGATCTTCGCGATTTCACCGTAATGCAGATCCCAGTTGT
>NZ_VOQX01000225.1:0-1776 GCF_016643525.1 Pantoea sp. Morm
GCAACTGGGGCAGATTATGCTGGTGCAGGCGCTCAGGGTATCTCTTCAGCAGGAAGGTGAAGAGCGTATTGGCTGGCTATTTGCCCTTTGCGATCCTCAACTCAAAGCCGCACTTAATTTAATGCATGCCGATCCCGCGTTCCCGTGGACGTTGCAGGAACTGGCCCATCGGACGGGGATGTCGCGTACGGTATTCGCGAAAAAATTTAAATCCCGGGTGGGGATGACGCCGATGCGATACCTGTCGAGATGGCGAATGCTGCTGGCAGGCGAGCGCCTGAGAAACTCGCGCGAACCTATTTCGCAGATTTCATTTTCTGCCGGATATGATACGGAAAGCGCATTTGGACGCGCGTTTAAAAAAGAGTGGGGATGCTCTCCGCGAGAGCATCGTCAACAGCAACAAAACGCCACGTTGTGAGTAAATATTGCACTATCAGGCTTAATTATTTTGCCCCGCGAGGCGATCGTTAAATGCCTGATAAAAGGCAGTATAATCTCCGCGAGCGGCAAAGCGCTGAGGTTTAACCCTTTCAACCAGCACCTCGGCAGTGTCCGGCTGTTCCTGCAATATTTGCAGCGTTTCCTGCATATACTCAGCCAACGGCATCGCTGCCGGATTCGTTGCGTGCTGCCTGCCCATCAATTCAGTTTGTACCAGCGGCGGAACCAGTTCCGTTACCTGAATGGCGGTATCACGCAATTGATAGCGCAGACTCTGCGTCCAGGAGTGAATTGCCGCTTTGGTGGCACAATACGCAGGGGTAAGCGACAGGGGCACAAAAGCGAGACCGGAAGAAACGGTCAGAATAGCGGCGCGAGGTTGCGCCAGAAAATGTTCAATTAGCGCAGCCGTTAAGCGAATCGGCCCTAATAAATTGGTGGTGATTTCTGCTTCAGCCACAGTGACGTCACCCCTTTTCAGATCTTCCCTGCGCATAATGCCGGCGTTATGGATCACCACATTCAGTGCCGGCCAGCGCTGAATGACAGTTTGCGCACCGCTGAGAATTGCATCATGACTATCCATATCCATTACGATGGCGTGCATGCCAGGATTGGCTGCGATAGTTTCATCCAGTACCTCTTTTCGCCTGCCAGCAATAATAACCTGATTACCTGCAGCCAAAAGCGCTTCAGCCATAGCACGTCCTATGCCTGAACCGCCGCCGGTGATCAAAATGGTGTTACCGGTTAATTCCATAAAACTCTCCTTAACGTGCAATTAACGATCCGAACGGATATTTGCGATGCGATAAGGAGAGTATATTCAGGTTGCCGATCGGCTACTCTTCAGAAGGTACGTAATACTATGCTGAGAATACCTGCCTGACATGAAAATGTGCCCCGCGCAGAGGAAACGGAAAGATTCCGTTTAACGCCTGTCGATGCGCTGCACCAGCCGATCGCCGAGCCACTGGATACCGCACACCAGCACGATCAGTACGGCGATCACGGCCACCATCACCGCCGTGTCAAAACGCTGATAACCGTAGCGAATTGCCAGGTCGCCCAGACCGCCTGCCCCGATGGCACCCGCCATTGCCGAGGCGCCGATCAGCGCCACCAGCGTGACGACAAAACCGGAAAGAATGCCCGGCAGCGCTTCAGGAATCAGCACCTCCCAGACAATACGTAATTTGCTGGCGCCCATGGCACGCACCGCATCAATCAGCCCGCGATCGACATCGCGCAGTGAAACTTCCGCTACCCGGGCAAAATACGGCGTGGCGGTGATCGATAACGGTACAATTGCGGCCCAGGTGCCCAGAGAGG
>NZ_VOQX01000226.1:0-1772 GCF_016643525.1 Pantoea sp. Morm
TCTGAGTATCTGAGTATCTGAGTATCTGAGTATCTGAGTATCTGAGTATCTGAGTATCTGAGTATCTGAGTATCTGAGTATCTGAGTATCTGAGTATCTGAGTATCTGAACATTTGAGCATAACAATCTCAAATCACATGAGCACATGAGCACATGAGCACATGAGCACATGAGCACATGAGCACATGAGTACATGAACACATGAGTACATGAGTGCATGAGTGCATGAGTACATGAGTACATGAGTACATGAGTACATGAGTACATGAGTACATGAGTACAATTAACACTCATTTGGGTAAATACTCAATCACTCAACACTACTAACTATCTCTTTTGTAAGGATTTCTATCTCACCCTTAGCCGCACCATCATTGGATTCAAACACACTGTCACCATCGAGAATTGATTTTATATACACCTGTCGCTGAGTTATTGCAGTGCGAAAACATTTGACACCGGTATCCTTAATGCTTTCTTTAAGAACATTGAGCATGGTTGCCTGCTCGATTTTTCGAGTGATCAGGAAACGGGCTTCTACTTTTCGGCTATATGCTTGCGCTTCAAGCACCGTAACAACACTGCCAGCTGCAGAGAAATCTAAAGGACTTGGAGTAACAGGAATTATGACTAGATCGCTGACCATCACGGCAGCAGAGGTGATTACGGAAAGCGAACCAGCACCGTCGACAATAACGTAATCATACTCAGCAAGATCTTTGCGAATTCCGTAAACATCTTTTTCTGAGGCTGCTGTATATACATCGAATGTTGCTTTGTCAGACTTACTCCAGTTTGTCAGGCTCATCTGGGGGTCTGTATCAACTACAGCAATATTATATCCGCTTCTGGCCATAGAAGTGCTGACATTGATAACAGCTGTCGTCTTACCAGAACCACCTTTTGGGTTCAGAAAAGAAATAACCTTCATATTAGATAATCCCAACGTTAAAACTCAAATGAAGCTATGAGTAAATGAGTATAGAGACTTAAAGCGTAAGCTCAAAGAGTATTTACACATTAACTCAAAAACACAAATGAGTATAAACTCACAATGCATCACTATGTTATTGATAACAAATAGTAAAGAAATTATAAAAACTCATTTGAGTAAAAACACATATGAGTTTTTATTCAAATGATGTTTTGAAGATGCAGGCATCGATAAACGAAACACAAATTTACGAGCCCTACCCAGTGTCATCCTTTCCTCAGCATCGCCACAGCCTCATTGCCCGGCATCTGAAACTGCACCCGATGCCGGGCCGCCACGTCCAGCGCAAACACTCTTGTGTAAATCTCCGTGGACTTAGCGCTCTTGTGCCCGAGCAGGCTCTGCAGCGCCTTGAGCGGCGTGCCGGCGTAGAGCATGTGCATGGCGTAGCTGTGCCGGAAGGTGTGCAGGGTGACCGGTACCGAGAAACTGACCCCCTCTGACGCCGCCGCTTCAGTGGCATCATTCAGCCAGGTGCGCGCCGTGCGGTCGGTGATGTCCCACAGCCGCACCCGCTCCGTGCGCCCCGTCTTTTCGCTACGCCGCTCAATGGGGATGCGCAGGGTGGCGATCATCATTTCGAGCTGCGTGACGTACTGCGCGTCGGACAGCGGCACCAGGCGGTGGGGCACGACGCCGGTGGCGCGGCGTCCGGCCCGGTGCTCCGCCTTATACTCCCGCTGCTTGAGCGTGGCCAGTTGCACGAACGGGTACTGCTGGCGCAGCAGAAAGTCCCCCCGCGTCAGCGCCAGCGCCTCGCTGATGCGTGCGCCGGTGT
>NZ_VOQX01000227.1:0-1760 GCF_016643525.1 Pantoea sp. Morm
CGGGTCGCGTGCAGTCGGGCAGTAATCACGCTGATGCGGCCGGGCGCACCATGCAGGATATTGTCGATCAGGTGCAAAATGTCACGGCATTGATTGCCCAGATCAGTTCTGCCACGGCGGAACAATCTATCGCGTTGAGCGAGGTGAGCACGGCAGTGGAAGATCTTGACGATATCACCCATCAAAACGCTGCGCGCGTGGCGGAAAGCGCCGAAGCCTCAGGCCGTATGACGCATCAGGCCAATCGCCTGGTGGAAGCAATCAGCGTATTCCGCTAAAGGGTCTCGCGCGCCGAAGCGTCAGGCGAATCGTCTGGTGGAAGCGATTGGCGTGTTTCGTTAAAGCGTCTCGCGCGCTGCCCTTAATGCGCCGGGTGGTGAGCCGACAATGCGTTTAAACGCCCGGCTAAACGCCGCCAGTGAACCATAGCCGAGGTGGAAGGCGACGCTTTCCACCGCTTCGCCCTCATTGACGATACGTTCCACCGCCAGCCGCATGCGCAGTTCAGTGAGGTAGCGCAGCGGCGTCATGCCGGTAGCCGTTTGAAAACGGGCGGCAAACACTGAGCGTGAACTGCCCGATTCGCGTGCCAAACGCTCCACCGTCCAGTTTTCGCCCGGCTCACGATGCATGGCTGCCATCGCCAGGCTTAGACGCGGATCGCGCAGCGCCTGCACCAATCCACTGCCTTTACCGCAGCCGTTTTCCACCCAGCCGCGCACAATCTGCGCCGCTACCACATCCGCCAGGCGGGAAAGAATGCCAGCGAAACCGGCTTTGCGCTCGCGGGTTTCGCGCTCCATGGCATCGAGAATAGGCTGAATTTCCGGGTACTGCGCCAGCAGGGTACTCACCAGCATGACGTCCGGCATGGTGTGCACCAGCGGCTGCATGCCGCCGAGTTCAAATGCCATGCAGGCGCTAAACAAAATGACATCGCTGTCGTCCGGGCAACCTTCGCTGCTGTCAGCGATGTCACAAACGCTGCCACAGATCGGTTTGCTGTTGAAGGTGCCAATCGGTTCACAAATGGCGTCTTCGCTGGAGATCAACGCGTGTGCTTTGCCGTGCGGGATCAGCATCGCATCGCCTGCCTGCAACGGATAGATCACGCCAGACGCTGAGCGGATCATTAACGATCCACGGCCAACAAAGTGCAGTTGTGCCTTGCCCGGCGCGTCATCGTATTGCAAACCAAAAGGGTTATGTAAGGCGATACGCTGATATTTTACGCCGTACAGGCGCATGCCCATCAGCAGTTCACTGGTCAGATCTTCATAGCGGCTCATACGAATCCAGACGAATTATCAAAAAACAAAGTTTTTGTATCATAGATCGTCTTGCGTCATCTCACTATGCTTACAACCTGAATTTTTGTGATGGGGATCGCAAATGAGTCTGGATACTGAAGTAGTCGAAACAAGTATAGCGGTGGATAAACCCGCATGGGGCGCGGTGTTTGCCATGGCGTTTGGCGTGTTCGGCCTGATTACTGCCGAATTTCTGCCGGTGAGCTTGCTGACACCGATTGCCGACTCGCTGCAGGTGAGCGAAGGGCAAGCGGGCCAAACGGTGACCGTGACTGCCCTGGTGGCATTGCTCACCAGTCTGGTGGTCGGCAACCTCACGCGTCGTCTCGATCGTCGCGTCGTGATGCTGGCCTTTACGCTGCTGCTGATTGCCTCGGCGCTGCTGGTGGCCTTTGCAGAAAATCTGCCAATGATCCTGCTAGCGCGCGTGCTGCTCGGCATGGCGATTGG
>NZ_VOQX01000228.1:0-1752 GCF_016643525.1 Pantoea sp. Morm
AGGGACATCAAACGCATGCCGACTTCACGCAGATTATGCTCACGCGCGGTCTGGATATCCTGCGCCAGACGACGGGCTTCTTCGGCAGAGATGGCAACGTCGGTAACCAGCACATCCAGCCCGGTTTTACAGTGCAGCGCGGCCGCCCGACGACGCGAACCATCGAGGATTTCAATCCGATCGCCACGCTTCACGCCAATGGCCGGGAAGAACTGCTGCAGTTTAATGGTACGGATGATATCGCGCAGTGATTCTGGCGTGAGACCGGACTGGTCACGGCCGTTGGTTTCCATCACCACGTACGTTCTTTCTTCTATCTCTTTTGCGGTGATGTGTTCCAGGGTGAACAGGGCGCGTTTACCGGTGGAAAGGATAAACGTTTGGGAGTGGCCATCCTCGCTGGGTTCATTTTGTAACGGGCTCTGGCTGAAGGTGCGGCCAATAGTGATTCTTTTTGCGCTCATAATAACCTCAGTTCAGGCGGATAAATTCAATACGATCAAAGACGGCTTTGGCAAAGTCTTCTGCCGCCGAACGCGCGTTTTTCAGGGCTTCGCTGCTGCCGACATAGGTCGATGGGTTAGCGGAGATAACCGTATCAAACGATTCACCGCAGCGTTCAAAGCCATCCAGCCGCGGCAGCGCCGCATCCAGCATATCGCCGCCAAATATCTCTTTCGCCAGGCTGTGACACATCTTGTGGTCCGCTTTATTCGACAGCTTGGACATAAAACCAATATTGCCCTGCAACCGGCAGGTGGCACCCGACTCTTCGATGATGTCGATAAGCTCGGGCAGGCGCGTCAGATACTTCAGCGTGGAGTGGAAATCAACCTGTGCCGGCGGCACCGGCGTCATCAGCAAATCGGAAGCGGCAATGGCGTTTTTCAGGAAGGCATCCAGATGTGGGCCGCTGTCAATAAAGATGAAGTCGTAATCTTTTTTCAGCTTAGCCACCACGTTTTCATACAGCACTGCATGCACGTTTTGCTGCGGCAAATGCTCCGCACACAGCTCTTCCCAGCGTGAAGCAATGAAGGCGTCATCGATTGAGGCGGGCAGTACGTCAACGCCAGGAATAATCGATGGCACAATAAATTCGCTTTTCAGCTCTTCGCGGCTGACGTTTTGCAGCATCGCCTGTGCTGCGGTGGCCTCAACCAAACCGACCGAACGTTCATGATTCAGGAACATGGTGGCCGAAGACTGCGGGTCGAGATCGATCACCAGGATACGTAAATCTTCAAACAGCAGGTGCGGATGCGCGCGCAGCGCGTGCGCCAGTGATACGGTGGAAACGGTTTTAGACACACCGCCTTTCAGGTTACCGACAAACAGCGTAAACGCTTCAGGATGGCGATCGCGGTATTTCGGGACGCCGCGATGATGGTAGATGTCGATAATATTTTGGATCGACATCGCGTACTTGGTGGAACTGCCGGCCGCACGCTTATCAAACGGATAGCCGTTTTCTTCCATCTCGTTAACCGCGTAATCGACACTGGCGCGCGTCAGCTTGGGCAACTTGGCTAACGCCGCTTTGGCATAGACCTGGTAAAAAGTATTCTCGTGTAACTCTTCTTTTTGCGCCTGAATCTGCTCCGTCAGGCTCATCAGCATTCTTTCTGAGCGTTGAGCGACTTTCAGAACCTGCTTCTCATCGTTAGCCATACTTGCTCCACACATGTAGGATTTATGACTTTATACCGAAATCCTGCACATGAGGCAAATCTATCTCATCTGTTCATCATC
>NZ_VOQX01000229.1:0-1717 GCF_016643525.1 Pantoea sp. Morm
TGCAGTCGCCGCTGGCGGCACGCATCACCCATTTAATTGGCCCGGCAACCCTGGTCAGCGCGCTGGATATGAAAGGGTTTTCGCTGACGCTGCTGGCGCTGGAAGAGGCGTTTTTCGAGGCGCTGCATGCGCCGGTGCAGGTGCTGGGCTGGACGCCGATGTACGACTTTGCGCCCATCAGCCTGCAGCGCGCTGAACGCATCGGCAGCGTGCTGGATTTCGATCCTTCTGATAACGCTGAAGTGGCGCAGGTGGTTGAGCGCGTGACGCAGACGCTGATCGATCTGGAGAGCGAGCTGAATGCGCTGGACGCCAAAGTCGGCGATGGCGATACCGGCTCGACCTTTGCCGCCGGCGCGAAGAAAATCCAGCGCGGCCTGCGTGAACAGCAGTTGCCGCTGGATGAGCTGCCTACGCTGCTGGCGCTGGTGGGCGAACAGCTGGCGACGGTGATGGGCGGATCGAGCGGAGTGCTGATGTCGATTCTGTTTACTTCGGCCGGACAGCAGCTGGAAGAGGGCAGCACGCTGCCGCAGGCGCTGATGCATGGACTGGAGCGGATGAAGCACTACGGCGGCGCGCAGCCGGGACATCGCACGCTGGTGGATGCGCTGCAGCCGGCACTGGAAGCGTTAGCGGCGGGTGAATCGCTGGCGGATGCGGCGGCCGCTGCGCAACAGGGTGCCGATGCGACGGCGCAGATGCAGAGCGCGAAGGCGGGCCGTTCGGCTTATCTGAATCAGCAGAGTCTGGATGGCGTGAAGGATCCGGGCGCGTACGCGATTGAGAAGGTGTTTGCGGTGCTGGCGGGCTGAAAATGGGGCGGATGGGTGCGGGGTTCGCCCTCACCCTAACCCTCTCCCGCGGGCGGGAGAGGGGACTGTTCTGAGTGATGTCGGAGTACAGTGCGGTTCTGCCTCCGAGCCTTTTCCGCTTACTCCGAGGCTTCGCGCAGCATCTCTTCGTGCGGAATATCCTGCAGAATCTGCTCAAAGCTGCGCAGACGTTTGTAGATCGACATCAGCGTAATCAGCGTGGACCACGACGTAATCAGATACTGGAACGACGAGCGCACCTGATCGAACACGTTGGTGATCTGGTTAAGCAGCCCCAGCGTAATGGTGCCCGCGACAATGGAAGGGAACAGCACGAACAGCCCGAACACATTGTCCACCTGCAGGTAGAGAATGCGCGTGATGTTGAAATAGAGGTAGTGGAAATAGAGGCGGAAATAGTTGTGACGCACGCGGCTGAACAGCTCCTGCACCGTGGGCGGTGCGGCGCGCTGCGGATCGTCCTCGCCGTACACCAGCTCTTTACGGTACGCGGCTTCCACCCGCTGATTGCGGAACTCCAGCCCCGGCAGTTTAATTCCCACCAGCGCCAGCAGCGCGGTACCAAACAGCGACCACAGCAGCGCGGCGATCACCAGCGCATAAGGGATATTGCCGAGAATCGGCACTTCCTTCACGTGGTGCGACAGCGTCACCAGCACCGGCAGAAACGCCACCAGCGTCATGATGGCCTGAATAAAGCTGATGCCCCAGTCCTGCAGCGTGCTGGCGAAGCGCATGGTGTCTTCCTGCACACGCTGTGCGGCCCCTTCCACCAGGCGCAGGCGCTGCCAGTTATGCATGTAGTAGTTGTTCATCGCGGTACGCCAGCGGAACACCCAGTGGCTGACGAAAAACGAGTTCATCACGCCGATCACCACCGC
>NZ_VOQX01000023.1:0-66995 GCF_016643525.1 Pantoea sp. Morm
GGGAAACGCGATCAATTAGTCGGCCGCATTCAGGAGCGCTACGGCTACGGTAAAGATCAAGCAGAGAAAGAAGTCAAAGAGTGGGAAGATAGTAATAAATTTAACTGGTAGTGTTGGTTATCCCCGGCACACTGATGTGCCGGGGTTTTGTTATTTATAATGGCACTGTTTTTGAGCTGGATAAAATATCAGGCATGTCTTGATTTATTTTCTATGTTATTTTAGACATATATATGCCTATGTATTCATCACTCCTGTAAAAAAATCTTTCGGCCCCTGTAGGGTCGCCATTGATGGCGACCAATGACAGGTGCTTACCTGCACAAACGCTTTTTCTCAAAGGGGTCTGCGGTGATCGTCCTTATTGAGCGAAAGCAGCGCGACAAAACTCACTACGGCGGTGGCCATCACATACCAGGCGGGAATGTCGGCGTTGCCGGTTTGCTTCATCAGGCCGGTAATGATCAGACCCGCGCAGCCGGAAAACAGCGCGTTGGAGAGCGAATAGGCCAGCCCCAGCCCGGTGTAACGTACGCGGGTCGGGAACATCTCGGCCAGCATCGCCGGTCCCGGTCCGGCCAGCATGCCCACCAGCGCACCGGCGATAAATACCACCAGCGCCTTGATCGCCATACCGCTCTCCGGATGCTGCAGCACTTTCAGCAGCGGGAAAGCCAGCACCAGCAGCAAAAACGTCGCCAGCAGCATTAATGTGCGGCGGCCATAGCGATCGCTGAGTATGCCGGCCGGCAGGATGGTGGCGGCAAAGCCGAGGTTAGAGATCACCGCAATCAGCAGCGCCTGGTTAAAGCCGGTATGCAGCGCGGCCTGCAGATAGGTGGGCATGATCACCAGGTAGGTATAACCGGCGGCCGACCATACCATTAACCGCCCAATGCCCAGCCCGATAGCGCGCAGCGTGACACCCAGCGACGCCTGCTGTTGTGGTGCCGCCGGTGTCTGGCTGAACTGCGGTGATTCGTCGAGTCCGCTACGCAGCCACAGCGCCACTGCGCCGAGCGGCAGCGCCAGCAGGAAGGGAATGCGCCAGCCCCAGGCGTTCATGGCGGCGTCTCCCAGCAGCAGCGGCAGTACTGCCACCACTCCCGCGCCCGCCAGCAGTCCGAGCGCCACCGTCAGCGACTGCCATGCGCCATAAAATCCGCGCTTGCCGGGCGGCGCCGATTCGGTCATCAGCGAGACCGCGCCACCGTATTCTCCGCCGGCAAACAGCCCCTGCAAAATGCGTAGCAGTGTAATCAGCAGCGGCGCAGCCACGCCAATGCTGGCATAAACCGGGACCAGACCGATAGCGACGGTGGCCAGCGTCATCAATACCAGCACCGCGATCAGCACCGGTTTACGACCATAACGATCGCCCAGGCGGCCAAACAGTACCGCCCCTAACGGGCGAAAAAAGAACGCCACCGCAAAGGCCGCATAGGTGAGAATCAGGCTGGTGAGGGCGCTTTCTCCTTCGAGCTGGAAGAAATGTTTAGCGATCAGCGTGGCCATGAAACCGTACACGGCGAATTCATACCACTCGATAAAATTGCCGACGGATCCGGCAATCAGTACGCGCTTTTGATTAACGGCGGGAGCCACTGCAGATGACATCATTATCCCTTAATGAGTAAAAAACAGTCAGAGAGGGTCAGTCTACCGCAGCCCGGGGAGATTATCTGAGCTATAAGTCTGACGCAGGGCACAAAAAAAGGTGCGCATGGAGCGCACCTGATGTGAATATCAGTGGGGATTATGCTGGCTGCTGTTTTTTACGGCTGCGCTGTTTACGCAGTTTATCAATCAGTTTATGCGCCTCGGCTTTAGTCGCCACCGCAGGGGATGAACCTTTCAGTGGCTTACGTGCTGTCTCACTCAGCGTCAATACCGTTAACAAACCAATCACGCCGGCACCCATCATGTAATACGCCGGCATCATGGTATTGTGCGTAGTGTCGACCAGCCATGCGGTAATTAACGGTGTGGTGCCACCGAACAGCGAGACTGACAAATTAAAGCCGATAGCCAGTGCGCTGTAACGAATATCGGTGACAAACAGTGCCGGTAATGTTGCTGGCATGGTGCCGCTAAAGCAGGTATGCAGTAAGCCCAGCACAGCCAGACCGGCAAATACCCATAGCATGTTGCCAGAACCAATCAGCATGAATGCCGGAATCGCCAGCACCAATAATCCCAGCGCGCCGAAACCAATCACCGGTTTACGGCCGATGCGGTCGGTAAAATGGCCCCACATTAAGGTCAGCGGCATCATGATAAACATCACCACCATCACCAGCAGCAGACCGGATATTTCGCTCAGCCCCAGAATGCCGGTTAAATAACTTGGCATATAGGCGGTCAGCATGTAATTAGACACGTTAAACAGCAGCACCAGACCAATACACTTTAATAGTGGCTTGCTCTGCGTGCGCAGCATTTGCCACAGCGTGAGCTGCGGCTTGTTATGTTCGGCCTCTTCACGCTTATCCATATGCTCTTTAAACGCGGGGGTCTCTTCCAGCTTCAGGCGGATATACAGGCCAAACAGCCCCAGCGGCGCGGCCAGGAAGAACGGAATGCGCCAGCCCCAGTCCATCATCGCCTGATGCGGCAGCAGCGCAATCATACCTGTCACCAGGCTGGCGCCCAGCAGATAACCGGCCAGCGTACCAAACTCCAGGAAGCTGCCCATAAAGCCGCGGCGTTTGTCGGTGGAGTATTCCGCAATAAAGGTGGCGGCACCGCCATATTCACCGCCGGTGGAAAAGCCCTGCACCAGACGCGCCAGCAACAGCAGGATCGGCGCGGCAATACCGATACTGGCATAGCTGGGAATCAGGCCAATACAGAAGGTACCAATCGACATCATAATCATGGTAAAGGCCAGCACTTTCTGCCGGCCAAAGCGATCGCCGAGTGGACCAAATACCATGCCGCCAATCGGGCGCACTAAAAACGCGGCCGCAAAAGTACCAAACGACGCAATAAGCTGCGCGGTATTACTGGCGTCCGGGAAAAATACCTGGCCGATAATCACGGCAAGGTAACTATAAACGCCGAAATCAAACCACTCCATGGTATTACCCAGCGCTGCGGCGCTGACGGCGCGTTTCAATAATTTGTTGTCAATGACGGTAATATCGTCAACGGTCAAATCAGGTTTATTGGTCATCGTTCCGGTGCTCATAAACTCCCCATGAGTAAAATTGGAGCGATCTTATAGCTTTCGCAGCCGGCACTTCACAAAGGGAAATGAAAGCTATAAGAGGCTGAAAGGCGGTCACCTTAGGAAATATTTTATCTTTACGCAAGTTTGCGACATATATCCTTGCAATTAAGCGTAGCGTTAGAGTATGAGACTGTCAAAAGGCGCAGTGGCTGAAATAACCCATTATGCTAATGCTTTAAGCTGATGGTATTCTGCACATGATATTCTATGGTGAGGCGGTGATTTATAGGGGAATATGCTGCATTGCTACATGATAAGGATATCGACTTTGATAAATTTCCTACATTACAGGCAAGTACATCATCTAAGGATTTGGCTGAAAGGAATAGCCAGACTGTTGCCATGCTGGACACCAACCTGCGCCGCCAGTCTCGTAGCGGATTGTCATTGATGACTTAGCTGCACATCGTGGTCTGGCTCAATGGCTGTCTCGTCGCGTTAATTATCTTGATTGCCGGCTGAATATATCTTTCAGCCCCTGGGAAAGCAATGCGCGTGATAAACCGCTACCGTCCACAGGAATCAACGTCCTGCGATGAATTTTCCATTGGCCCGCAATGCGTTTTAACTCCCAGCGATTCACTACAACGCGGTGAATGCGATAGCCAGGAGAGCTGCCGTGATTGGCCAGCATGCGTGATTCGCCTTTATCATCCAGATAAATTAACTGTAAATAAGAGGTGACTACCGCGCTGTCTCCGCGCAGATCAATCAAGGGTAATCCGGTAAAATGCGCTAATCCGCTAGCCAGTGCTTCCTCATGCTCAGGCCGCAAAATAAAGGCGGCTATCGCCTCTGCACCCTCCGCACCATCAAGATGAGGGCCGCGATTGAATTCACTCTTTTCCAGATAAACCGATAATGTATATTCCGCCATTGCAGTATCTGCGCTGGGGGGATGTGACGCAATCAATTCATAAATAGCCAGTTTGTCTTCGATAATTTGTAATCTCTGGGCTAATTCAAGGTTTTCTTGCAGCATAAAGTGCTCCTGATATTATTTATTAATTATGTTTTGAGTGATTATAACGAGATACTTACAGGCGTGAAGGTCCTGTATCTTAATGGTGTGTTAAGTGGCAATTAATAAAGGACATCAATAATGATTAACAGCGCGGAGTATCTGGCTTTACGGGCTTTTGTCGTGGTTGCTCAGCAACTGAATTTCAGAGCCGCTGCGGAAATACTCGGGGTATCCGCGTCAGCCGTCAGTCAGCAAATCACCGCGCTGGAAGCACAACTCGGGCAACGTTTGCTGAACCGGACCACCCGGGCGGTATATCTTACCGATGATGGCAAGTCCCTGTTTCTTCAGACTGCACCCATTATGAAAAACCTGCATGAGACCCTGCAGCAGGCACACGCCAGAAGCCAGGATATTAAGGGGCTGATTCGCGTTCATGCTTTTCGATCGGGTGCTGAAATGTTTATTGATCACAATATTGCCGGGTTTCTTACTGATTATCCCAACGTGCAGTTGGATATCACAACCAGCGATGCGCCGGTCGATCTGAGCCGCGGCGGCTATGATTTATCACTGCGCTTAGGCGAGGTGCTGGAACCGGGATTTGTTGCTATTCCATTAGGCAAGCCGCTCCATCAGATTGTGGTCGCTGCGCCAGCATATCTGGCAAAGCATGGTGCGGTTGAAGTCCCGGAAGATCTGCTCAATCACAATTGCATCGGCTGGCGCTGGCCGGGAAGTAACAGGGTAGAGCCCTGGCAGTTTTTAAATGAGGGGAAAATTTTTGATATTCCCGTGCACGGAAACCTGGTGGTAGACGATCGCGAAAGGCAGCGGCAGGCCGCTATTGCTGGCGCAGGGATTGCCCAGTTAACGGCGGAACGGGTCAGTGCATCGCTGGCCGCCGGCAAGCTTTGTCGCCTTCTGCAACCCTGGGAGATGGAATTCCCGGGTTATTCACTTTGCTGGATAGCGGGTAAAGCCATGTCACCTGCTATGCGCGCGTTTATACAATGGCTGCGCATAAAATAACCCTGCCCGGAGTGTGCCAGCGCACTCTGTTCACTTCGAATAATCTCCACGTTTTTAGTTCATCTTCGCCCGGCTCAACCCTCCTATAAACGTTTACCAGCGGCTTCTCGCTGAAACGTTTCATATCTCATTTCCTTACTCAGCCCATTGAAGAGTGGTCACCGTATGTATACAACAGAACTTGTATACAAGAGCATTTTTTATCCATGACACCAACATCGGGAAAGACCATGCAAAGTACAGATACTGAAATTGAAAAGCGGGTGATCCGTAAACTGTCGTGGCGACTGATTCCGCTCCTGATTGGCTGCTACGTGATTGCGGTGATCGATCGCGCCAATATCGGCGTGGCCGCCCTCACCATGAATGCCGATCTCGGCATCAGCGCCGCCAGTTTTGGCCTCGCCGCCGGTCTGTTTTTCCTGCCTTACGCCATCCTCGAACTGCCCTCCAATCTGCTGATGGAAAGGGTGGGCGCGCGCTGGTGGATCGCCCGCATTATGGTGACCTGGGGCATCATCTCCGGTGCGCATATGTTTGTGTGGAGTGAAAACAGCCTCTATGTGATGCGCGCGCTGCTGGGTGCCGCTGAAGCCGGTTTCTTCCCCGGCATCGTGTTTTATCTCACCCTGTGGTTTCCGGTGGCGTGGCGCGGACGCATCATCGCCTCGTTTATGACCGGCATTCCGATTGCGCTGATTATCGGCACACCGGTTTCCAGCCTGTTGTTAGAGCTGCACGGATGGCTGGGGCTGCGCGGCTGGCAGCTGATGTTTCTGCTGGAGGCCATTCCGGCGATTGTGCTGGGATTGATCGTCCCCTTTGCGTTGCCCGATCGGCCGGAAGATGCCCGCTTCCTCAGCGCAGATGAGCAGCACTGGCTGGTGACAACACTGGCTGCTGAGCGGCAAAAACTGCCGTCGCGCGGCCACGGCGGTCTGCTGAAAGCGCTGTTCAGCCCGCTGGTGTTGTTGTTCAGCCTCACCTATTACGGACTGGCGAACCTCAACGGTGCGGTGAGCACCTTCCTGCCGCTGATCATCAGCGAAACCGGCTTAAGTCATGTTCAGACCGGATTCATCACCATCATCCCTTACGTATTTGGTCTGGCCGGCATGCTGGTGCTGGGCCGTATAGCCGATCGTCCCGGGTCGCGTCTGCTGGCCAATTATCTGGCGCTGATCTTCTCCTTTGTCGGGCTGTTATGCGTTGCGTGGTTCGATAACTCGCTGGTGAAAATGATGTTTTTGTGCTGTTCGGCATTTGGCTTTTTCGGCGCGATGCCGGTGTTTTGGGGATTGCCCGCGCAGTTTATCCCGGCGTCCGTGGTGGCGGGCGGCCTCGCCCTGATCAATGCGCTGGGCAGTATTGCCAGTGTGGTGAATCCGTGGGTCATCGGCGTGATACGCGACCGCAGCGGCAGTTATAACGGCGGATTTTACTGGCTGGCGGCGATGGCGATGCTCTCGATCATTACCCTGAGCATCATCTTCCGTCGTCAGCGTTTACCGGCTTACCAGGCCAGCAATGAACAACGTGAGGGGCAGTAGTATGAAGATTATTGATGTCCGGTTACTTCAGGTGAAAGGCGTGATGCCGGGAGAGGGCGATTTCTGGGAGGAGCGTCTCGCGCGTCCCACCGATGTCTATGCGCAGTTTCGTACCGTGAATAATCATGACGGTGGCGTTCAGCTGGAAGACGGTTTTGCCATTACCACCGTGTTTCTTGAGATCGTTTCTGATGAGGGCGTGGACGGGCTGGCAGGACCGGTGCCGCATGCCGTTGCATCAATCATTCATGGCCAACTGCGGCCGTTGTTGCTGGGTCAGGATCCGCGCGACACTGAGCGTTTGTGGGATCAGATGTACCGGGCGCAGATTCATGGGCGTCAGGGCGATGGCATGGTGGCGATCAGCGCGGTGGATTGTGCCTTGTGGGATTTGCGTGCCAAATGGATGCAGCAACCGGTGTTTCGCCTGCTGGGCGGTTCGCTACAGGAAGAAATACCGGCGTACGCATCGATGCTGGGCTTTGCGGTGCAGGATATGGCACGAGTGCACGAGCGGGCGCTGGAGTATAAGGCGCTGGGATATCGCGGACAAAAATGGTTTTTCCGCCACGGCCCGATGAGCGGCAGAGAAGGGCTGAAGAAAAACATCGAACTGGCAAAAACGCTGCGCGAAGCCGTGGGGGATGATTACGATCTGATGTTTGATTGCTGGCAGTCGATGGATGTGACGTATCTGCTCGAACTGGCAAAGGGCATCGAGCCGTATCGCCCGCGCTGGCTGGAAGAGTGCGTGATGGCTGACAGAATCGGCAGTATGCAACGACTCAAAGATAAACTGTCCATCCCGATGGCGGGAGGCGAACATGAGTACACGCGCTGGGGTTTCAAGCGCTTCTTTGAATCCGGGGCGCTGGATGTGATTCAGCCCGATATCTACTGGTGCGGTGGGCTTTCAGAAACGTTAAAAATTGCCGCTATCGCCACCCTGTACGATCTGCAGGTGATCCCGCACGGACATTCCAGCATCGCAACGGCCCATTTCAGCACCACGCAATCGCCGATCCACACGCCTTATCAGGAGTATCTGGTGAAATGGAACGATATTCATCAGTACTTCCTGCGCGATCCGCTGGTGCCACAAAACGGGTTAATCCCGGTACCGCAGGGACCCGGCATGGGCATGGCACTTAATCCAGCGCATATCCAGCAGCAGACATACTTGTTCACCTCATAACCCAACGCTCCCTCAAACAGGCCCGTTATTGTTTGGGGGATCTGTCTCTTGTATACTACAAAACACAGTGCACATCGTCATTCTGACCCCCTAAATGCTCGCTGTTTAAAGGACGCTCGCCACGCTATGCCCGCCGATAAACTCATCATTGACTGGTCATCGAAAAACATCCTCCGCCCGCAGTCATTGAGCAGCATTCTGGCCGATCATATTCGGGACCTTATCGTGAATTGCCAGATTGCACCCGGTGCATTAATTTCCGAGAACGACATTGCCACCCAGCTTAACGTGAGCCGGACGCCGGTAAGAGCGGCGCTGCAAAAGCTGGAGATGGAGCGTCTGGTGCAAATTATCCCGCAGCGCGGCACTTTTGTGTTTTCGTTCAATGAGCGGGAGATGCGCGAAACCTGTGAGATGCGGCAGATTCTGGAATCAGGCGCATTAAAGCTGGCGCTGCAATACGATCGTCAGGCGCTGATCGCGCGCCTGAACGAACAGCTGGCGCGTGGACGCGATGCATTACAAAACGCGCCGGAGACCTACCGCGAAACCGATGCGGCGTTTCATATGGCACTGATTGAAGCCAGCCAGAACAGCGAGCTGGTCGGTTTTTACAAAACCAGCATCAACCGCATTCGTGCCTTTCTCAATCACCTGACGCGCACGCCGGATGAGTTTCAGGGTTCGCAAAACGATCATGAGGCGATCGTGGCGGGGTTAACTAATTACGAGGATGAACAGGCGCTGGAACTTCTGCACTGGCATCTTGGCGGCATTATGCGCATGTTCCAGCGGTCGGTGGCGGACACTGACTCAGCCAGTTAACCGGCATCCCTTCGCAGTCAGAACATCGCTGAAAAGCGGTCACGCCTCAAGCGCTGCAACCACCGCCAGACCCGCCAGCTCCGCGCTGGCCAGCAGTTGCTCAACGCTGTGACCCTGACGCGCTCTGGCAGAAAGTCCGGACATCACGGTACTGACAAAATCGGTCAGGCGCTGTGCCTCCTGCGGATAGCGGACGGCGATGTAGCACCGAATGGTGTCTTCAGCGGCGCGATGAAACACCCTGGCCGCCTCGCGCGCCTGCTGATCCTGACAGCGAATCCCTTCCAGCACCAGGCAACCCGCACACACCTCATCCCCGGCATAGTGCAGCGCCGCCGCTTTCAGTAATGCATCGAGGGCTTCGGCCACCGGGCGGTCGTCGCGCAGTATCTCAGCCAGGGGAATCGAGCCGGTAGTGGCGTAGCGATCGAGAACGCGGGCATACAATCCGGCCTTATTACCGAACGCGCTGTAAAAGCTCGGTGGATTGATGCCCAGCGCGTCAGTGACATCGGCGACGCTGACGGCGTCATAACCTTTGGCATGGAATAATCCCTGCGCAACCGCTACGGCGTGTTCGGGGTCAAAGTTACGGGGACGACCAGGTGATTTCATATTTTATAGTTCTCGCTACAAAATTACATTGACATTAAATCGGGCTCATTTTGTAATGCATACTAAGAAATCACACGTGGAGATGCAAATGAGCGTATTTAAAGATAAGCAGGTTCTGGTTCTGGGCGGCAGTCGCGGTATTGGTGCGGCTATCGTGCGTCGCTTTGCTGATGAGGGTGCCAGCGTGACCTTCACCTTCTCCGGTTCGCCTGAGGCCGCCGAAAAACTGGCGCACGAAACCGGTTCGGCTGCCGTTCATACCGACAGCTCAGAGCGCGATGCGGTGATTGCTACCGTGCGCGACAGTGGACCGCTGGATGTGCTGGTGGTTAATGCTGGTATCGCCCTGTTCGGCGATGCGCTGGAACAGGATCCGGACGCGGTCGATCGCCTGTTCCGCATTAACATTCACGCGCCGTATCATGCTGCGGTTGAAGCCGCCCGACAGATGCCAGCCGGCGGCCGCATCATCATTATCGGTTCGGTCAATGGCGACCGTATGCCGATTCCCGGTATGGCGTCTTATGCGCTAAGTAAATCCGCTTTACAGGGGCTGGCGCGCGGCCTGGCGCGGGATTTCGGCCCGCGCGGCATCACCATTAACGTGGTGCAACCGGGCCCGATTGATACCGATGCCAATCCGGAAAATGGTCCGATGAAGGATCTGATGCACAGCTTCATGGCCATCAAACGCCATGGCCGTTCTGAAGAGGTTGCTGGCATGGTGGCGTGGCTGGCAGGACCCGAAGCCGGTTTCGTCACCGGCGCCATGCACACCATTGATGGGGCGTTTGGCGCATAACGTCAGTGTCTGAACAGGGCGCTGACCACCGCGCTGAATACCGAACCGGTGGCAAAAGCGTGTTCGGTCATGTGCTCTTCATGGCGAATATCAGCCAGCCGCTGCAGCGCCGCCTGCGCGCTGGCTGCATTAATTTCTTCATCCAGCTTGCTGTAACCGTCCGCCATCAGCAGCCGGGCACGTTCCACATCCGATCGTTCCAGCGTGGCGATAACCTGTTGTTTGCGGTAAAAAACGTAATCTGTCATAAGCGCGTCCCGTTGCCGTCATCGTGATTATGCCGGGAAGGCGATGGTTTAAATCAGCTAGACATCGCATCCTATTTATCGCGCAACACATTGCGCCGCGATCAAAACCTGGCCGTTGTATAAACAATTCGCAGCATAGCTGTTTCTCCCCGCGCGTCAGGCAACCTATTTTATCAGCCCGGCCCTTCGCTGCCCGCTGCCAGCAGCGGCACCACGACATCGCTAATCGGCGTAGCAATAGCATGCTGACGGCCATAGCGCTGTACCACACCATTGCGGGTATCCCACTCCAGCGGGCGGTTGGCCTGACGATCGGCCAGGATCGAGGTGCTCAGATCGGGCGGCGCGCGATGAAAGCCATCAATAATTTCCTGCGGCACGCTGTCGTCCAGCACCGCGCCGGCCGCGCGTGCCACCGTCAGGCACTCCTGTAAATAGGCTAATCCCAGCTGCGTAATATCACCGCGGCTAAACATGCCGGCGCGACGGTTGGCCAGCACCATCAAACCGGCGGCGGCATTTTGTAACAGCTTGCGCCAGGCGATAGAGAGAAAGTCCGCGGCCAGTGCCACCTCACAGCGCGTATCGCGCAGCGCATCCACTACACACGCGGCCTGCGGCACATCCGGCAAGGTCAGGCGAGGCTGGGCGCGCAGCCAGACTGACGCATCCGGCTCGCGCTGCGCCGGAAACCACACCACCGAAGGTAATACCGTGGCGCCGTTGACGTAAGGCGCCAGCTGGCTCTGCTGCTCGACGCCATTTTGCAGCGCGCACACCACGGTTTTTTCATCACACAGAGTGGCCAGCCACGCGGCGCTGTCCGCGACCTGGGTGGTTTTAACCGCCACGAACAGCAAATCGCAGCGTTGAGTAACCTGCGAGGCATCATGCAATACCGGACCGGGCACGCTGATTTCGCCCGCATCGTAGCGTAGCGTTAACTGGGCATGGGCCGTGCGGCCACACAGCAGCGGGGTGCGCCCGGCTTCATGCAGCACCGCCGCGACGGTGGTGCCAATTGCACCGGGGCCCAGCAGGGCGATTTTACAACGTTCAGACATGCTGCCATCTCCTCATCGCTTAACCGATCATCAGCGTGCCGAGTGCAATCACCGCACACGCCAGCATTTTCCTTACCGTTAATGCTTCACCGAGAAACAGCGCGCCCAGCACGGCGGCAAACAGCACGCTGGTTTCACGCAGCGCCGACACCGCGCCCATCGGCGCTGCCGTCATGGCGTAAATGATGATGCCGTAGGCCAGCAGCGAAACCAGGCCACCCGCCGCGGCGCTCAGCACGCCCGGCCGCCACTGCAGCAGGCTTTTGCTGTCGCGTAGCGCGATGTAAACCGCCGGCATTAATATGCCCCACAAGCTGCACATCCACGCGGTATAAGCAAACGCATTGCCGGCAACGCGCACGCCCATGCCGTCCACCACGCTGTACGCGGCGATAAAGGCACCGGTCGCCAGCGTGTAGCGCAGGCCCGGCAGCGCCAGTTTGCCGCCGCGGAGCGCCAGCGACACAATGCCAGCGGACACCAGCACAATGCCGCACAGCGTAGTAAAGGCGATGTGCTCGCCGGCAAACAGCGCGGCGGCGCAGGTCACCAGCAGCGGTGACGATCCGCGCGCAATCGGATAGGTCTGGCCGAGATCGCCGCTCTGGTAGCTGCGCACCAGGCACAGGTTATAGCCGACGTGCAGCAGCGCCGAAAGCAGCGCATATTTCCAGCTGGCGCGCGCCGGCAGCGGCAGAAACAGCGTACTGAGCGCACACACCAGCGCGATCGCCACGCACATAATGGTCATTGACCACAGGCGATCGGATCCGCCGCGCAGTAAGGTGTTCCAGCTGGCGTGCAGCAGTGCGGCGCACAGCGTTAAGACAATAATGTAATCAGGCATAGGCTGATGCTATGCAGCCGCAGATCGATTGAAAAGCGAAGATTTATCATTGCGCTATGAGTAAATACTCATACTTCACTGATAATCCTGCTGCGCCTGACGTGATTCTGCGAGCAGCCAGCGTCGAAAATTAACGATGTGCGGCTGGCTTTCAATGCCCTGCGGACAGACGAAATAGTAGGCGGCGGGCGAGGAAAACGCGACGTTGAACAGCCGTACCAGGCTGCCGTCGCGCAGCTCTTTTTCAACATGACCGCTGCGCGCCAGCGCCACGCCTTGCCCCAGCAGCGCGGCTTCCAGCGTCATATTGGTGTCGGCAAAACGTACGCTCTCCTGTAAGGCATCCAGCGTCAGGCCGACCTGTTTAAACCAGATCTCCCACTTTGGCACCAGATCGGCGCCATCACGCATCAGCAGCGGGTAACGCAGCAGCTCTGCCGGTTCCTGCGGTGTGCCGAAGCGCTGCAGCAGCGCCGGGCTGGCGACCGGAAACAACTGTTCACGAAACATAAATTCGCTGTGCAGCGCCGGATAATTGCCATGGCCAAAGCGGATCGCCACGTCAGAATCCTGGCGCGAGAAGGTAATCGCATCATCGGTACTTTCCAGCGTTACCAGAATTTCCGGGTGCTGGCGCGTCAGGCCCGGCAGGCGCGGCAACAGCCACTTCAGCGCAAACGAGTAGGTGGTATTCACGCGCAGCCGCACGCGGCCTTTCTGCTCGCGTAAGTCGGCTAAGGTGGTTTCCAGATTACTGAAAAACTCGCGCACGATCGGTGCCAGCGCCGCACCGGCCGGCGTCAGACTCAGCGTTTTGCCGCGCTGAAACAGCTGTACGCCCCAGATCTCTTCCAGGTTTTTGAGCTGATGGCTGACGGCGCTTTGGGTGATAAACAGCTCTTCCGCGGCGGCGGTAAAGGTCGGATGGCGCGTTGCCACTTCAAACGCGCGCAGCATGGCGGTAGGCGGTAACTCTCTCATCGGTGCAGCCTTGTTTTATGAGCGTTCACTCATGATAGCGGAATCGTCTGTTCGCTCACGAAACTTATTCACCCACCCTCCAGTTTAGCCTCACAGCCTGTCACTTTGCTGACAGTGGCCGACACATTCATCACTGAATCGGCGGCCAGCTGAATGGTTGGTTATTTACCGCGTGGCGGTTTTAATTCGCCGCCGGATAGGGTTCCCGCTGCGCTCGCGTCCTGTCGCTGATTAACTATGTTTATCACTCAATATAAGAATGGGGTGATGAAATGCGAAACCGTGTATTTAGCGCGCTGGCGTTATTGTTATTATCCGGCTGTGGCGCGAATAACAGCGCCTCGCCGGTTACGGCACCTGGTGCGCCTGAGGCGGGGAAAACCGCGCTGCTGGAGAGCGGGGCGGCGGCGTTGCAGTCGCGGCCGCCGATTGAGGCGATCAATACGTATCTGGATGGTTTTCATTATTACTGCGGAAATCAGCAGGGGCAGATGGAGGCCCATCACTACGTCACCATTCTTAATGACGATGTGATGCAGGCGGTTATTTATGACGGTAACAAAAAAGACGCCAAATTAATGGGCGTGGAATACATCATCAGTGAACGTTTATTTAAGCAGCTGCCAGCGCAGGAAAAGCAGTACTGGCACAGCCATCGCTATGAAGTGAAATCCGGTACGCTGATTGCGCCCGGCCTGCCGCCGGCCGCGGAGCACGCGCTGATGAGAAAAATCGTCAACACCTACGGAAAAACCTGGCACACCTGGCATACCGACCGCGATAAAACGCTGCCGCTGGGCGCGCCGACGCTGATGATGGGCTTTACCGCCGACGGTCAGCTTAATCCGGCGCTGCTGGCTGACCGCGACAAGCGCTTTGACGTCGATACCGCGACAATCCGCGCCGACCGCGCTGATATCGCCGCCCATCCGGTGGCGGCGGGTGCCGATCATTGCCGGCGTGTGCATCCGTAACCGGTGATTCCGCTCTACTCGTGATACATCTGGCTGCGGCCGCCGTCGATCAGGATATCGGTGGCATTGATAAAGCGCGCCTCGTCGCTGGCGAGAAACAGCGCGGTGTAGGCCACTTCATCCGGCTCGCCGATGCGTTTACACGGCAGCAGCGCCGCCTGACGCGCGCGCTCAGCCTGCGGATCCGGACAGCTCGCCAGCCAGGCTTCAGCGGCTGGCGTCATGATCAAACCGGGCGAAATACTGTTTACGCGGATGCCCTGCGCGGCGTATTCCACGCCCAGCGAACGCGTCAGGCCGATCAGCCCGTGTTTAGCCACCGGATAAGGGAACGCGCCGGGAATGATTTTGTGCCCGTGCACCGAGGCAACGTTAACGATGTTGCCGTACTGACGGGCCAGCATCGCCGGCAGGACGCTGCGTATCAGGTTGTAAGGTCCTTTCAGATTGGTGTCCATGCAGCGCTGCCAGTCATCCTCGTCCAGCGTCAGCGGATCGCGAAAAACGTTTACGCCAGCGCAGTTGATCAGGATATCAATATCCCCCAGCGCCTGCTGTGCCTGCTGTACCGCGCGGCTAACCTGCTGCGGCTGCGTGACATCGGCTGCGCAGGCCAGACAGCGCTGGCCGGACTGCTGCTGTAGCTGCGCCGCCAGCGCTTCGCTGCTGTGTGCGTCGCGATCAAACAGCGCCAGGCGGGCGCCTTCGCGCGCAAACAGGGTGGCGATGGCGCTGCCGATGCCGCTACCGGCACCGGTAATGATGGCGGTTTTATTGGCTAAACGTGGGGACATAGTCGCTTCCTTATGAGGATGTCGGGAGAATCAGCCAGTCGGCCAGCTCAAGGGTATTATCACCGCGCTGCAGGCGAATCAGCGGCCAGCTGTCGCTGCGCGTGAGCGGCACCAGCCCGCTGCGGCTGAGCAAAAAAGTGTCTTCGCTTTTCACGCCGCTCAGCGTCGGGTTCCACGCCACGGCGATGTCGGGCTGCACCTCGCCGCGACTCTCCGGGGTGATAATCCAGTCGCGGCAGCCGTAACCGGCCGGACCGCCCTGATGATGATCGCGCCACGCCTCAGCGTGACCGTGGCGTTGATAAGCCTGAGTGATGTCGGCAAAAACCGCTGACCAGCTGCGCTGCACCTGGGTGGCATACAGCATATCGGCATGGATCTCCGCCAGCGTCACGATGCGCTGGCGCAGCGCCGCGTCGGGTTCGCCGAGATGCACCAGGCGCGTCAGGCTGACATGCAAACCGTGCCGTTCGGCACCGAGGGTGATCAGCATCATGCGCTGCAGCGTTTTGTGCGTCGGCACCGGATGTTTAAATGCGGCGATGCGCTCATCGGCGGCCACCAGCGTGCACATCGGGCGAATGCCGCGCGCCAGACAGCCGGCGGCAATGTCGGCTTCGACCTGCCATTCGCTGACGCCCGCGCGCAGCTGGCGCGCCACCGTTTCGACAACCTGCGCCGTCTCCTGTCCCAGCGTGCGAAAGCGCTGCTGTTCCGCTGCGCTCAGCCCCTGGCGCAGCGTAATCATCTGCGGCTGGATATCGCTCAATCCTGCCATGGGCGTATCGCTGCCGATATTGCCCGCCGGCAGCACGCTGCTCAGCGACTGGTACCACGGATAGTGCCGGGTCGCACAGCTGAACGGCAGCGGCTCTTCGGCCAGAATGCGCGGTAGCTCATTGTCCGGTGCCAGCAGCAGCACGCTGTCGCGGCCAATCAGCAGGCTGGCAACGCCAGTCTCGGCGCGATCCACTACATAATAGCTGGCCCCGTCGGTCAGCCAGGCGATGTTATCGCGGCGCGTCAGCAATACCGCATCCAGCTGCCAGTGCGCCAGCGCCTGTTGCAGGCGCGCCAGTTTGTCACTCATACACGGCCTCCTTGTGCTCAACAATCTGCGACTGCAGAACCAGCTCCGCAGCGCGATGCGCCACGGCCATCACCACCGCATTGGTGTTGCCACTGATAATATTCGGCATCATCGAGGCATCCACCACGCGCAGCCGCTTTACGCCGCGCACGCGCAGGTCGTCGTGCAACACCGCCAGCGGATCGTCATCGTGGCCCATGCGGCAGGTGCCGACCGGGTGATAGCCGGTCTTTACCATGCGCCGGCAGTGGGCGCCAATCGCTTCATCACTGGTGACTTCTGCACCAGGGAAAATCTCTTCATCGACCATCTCGCGGATGGGCGCGGCGGCCAGCACCTGACGCGCAAAGCGAAAGCCGGCGAGGGTGCGGGCTAAATCGTCCGGATGGCCGAAAATCTGCGTATCGATCACCGGCAGGCTGCTGGCGTTGTTATCGCGCAGCGTGACTTCACCGGTGGCTTTGGGGCGCAGCAGCAGAGAATTCACTGTGACACCGTCACCGGGATCGGCCCCCATTACATCGCGATCGAGATAAACCGTTGGCACGCAGAACATCTGAATGGTGGGCGTCGCCGTGAAATCGAGCGGATCGAAAAAGGCGCAGGTTTCCACGCCGGTGGTGGTCACCGGGCCGCTTTTGAACAGCAGATATTGCAGTCCGGCTTTGACCATCGGCCAGCCGCGATCCTGGCCGTAGTAGCCAAACGCACCGCGCGTGCTGGCAACCACCGGCACTTCGTAATGGTCCTGCAGGTTTTTACCCACGCCCGGCAAGGCATGGCGCACGGTAATACCGTGCTGTTTCAGCTGTTCCTGCGGACCGATGCCGGAGAGCATCAGCAGTTTTGGCGTCTGGTAGGCACCGGCGGCCAGAATCACTTCGCGGCTGGCGCGCGCCTGTTGCGGCTGGCCATCCTGACGATAGCGCACGCCGCTGGCGCAGGTGCCGTCAAACAGCACCTCTTCCACCTGCGCACCGGTGACCAGCGTCAGCCGTGCGTCATGGCGCAGCGGGTTGATAAACGCATCGACCACGCTGCAGCGCTGTCGTGTCTGACCGTCAATGGTGTGCTGCATGAAGCCGACGCCAGACGGATTGCCGCTGTTAAAATCCGGCGTGTAGGGAATACCCAGCCCCTGCAGGGTTTTGACATAGGCGCGGCTCAGCGGACTGAAGTGGCCGAGATGCGACACTTTCATCGGGCCGCCAACGCCGTGATTGGGTGCGCCGAGGTGATCGTTATCTTCAATGGCGGTAAAGTGCGGCAGCAGCGCCTCCCACGACCAGTCGATGCCCTGATGGCCCAGCGCCTGGTTCCAGTCGGCGTAATCCTGTTTATGGCCGCGCATGTAGACCATGGCGTTGACAGTCGAACCGCCGCCCAGCACTTTGGCCTGCGGCACGATCACGCCGCGTCCGTTGAGCTGCGGCTGCGCTTCGGTTTGATGCATCGTCAGAAACCGGTCGCTGGCGAGAAACTTCATATAGCCGGCGGGCATTTTCAGCACCGGATGGTATTCGTCGCGCCCGGCCTCCAGCAGCAGCACGCGCGCATTTCCTTCGCTGACCAGGCGCGCGGCAACGATACAGCCCGCGCTCCCGCCGCCCACCACAATGTAATCGTACTCTTTCATAACGCTCCGTTTACTCCGATGCGATGGAATCTAACCGGCGCAGGCGCTGCGCCGCCGGGTTGTGCTGCTCGCCCGGATCGAGCGGACTGAGCAGATAACGCCACGAGATAAACGCACTCACCAGATACAGGAAGGCGTAGCCCCAAACCACCCCGAGTGTGCCGAGCAGCGCATTGATTGCGCCGTACAGCGCCGGTCCAAAGAAAGTGGACAAGCCGGCGGCGAAGCAGTAAATCGCCATGGCGTTACCTTTATCCTTCGGCTGGCACAGCGAGGAGAACAGCGCGGCGGCGGGTACGTAGCCGCACAGCGTGATGCCGTACAGGCAGGCGCAGATCACGCTGAGCACAAAGCTGCCGTGACTCCACTGCGGCACAAAGTACATCAGCAGCATCGAGACGCCGGAACCCAGGCCGCCGAACACCGTCAGCACTTTGCGCCAGCCGATGCGGTCGCTCAGCTTGCCGACGATCGGATTAAAGCTCATACCCACCAGTCCCATGATGGTGATCAGGCTGAGGTATTCGGTCTGAGAAAAGCCAATCTGTTCGGTGAAAAAGCCCGGCAGAAAAATAAAGAAGCCGAAATAGGGCGTGGTGTTGATGATGCGCACCACTGCCGCGGCAGCGATGCGCGGCTCACGCCACAGAATATCGATGCCGCCCATCAGCGTGCGCAGCGTGCCCTGCTGACGATGTTCGGCATCCAGCAGCGACTGATAACCGCTGCGCTCTTTCAGCGCCAGCAGCATCACCAGCAGACCGATCGCCACCAGACCCAGCGACAGCCAGAAGGTGGCGTATTCGCCCACCAGGCGGATAGAGAAGATCGCTACCAGCGAACCGAGCGTCGGCAGCCCGCCGGTAAATGCCAGCCAGAACCAGCCGGTGGCGGAGCCGCGCATCTCCGCCGGGGCCGCCGACTGAATCCACACCAGAAAGGCGTAGGCAAACATCGGATAAGCCACGCCGCGCAGGCCATAGGTTAGTGCCAGCAGCAGTACGCTGTGTGACGGCAGCGCCACGGCCAGGAACAGCACTTCAAACACAATCCAGATCAGGCCGCCCGCCAGCATCACTTTACGCGGGCCGATCAGCGTTGACAGCGAACCGGCCAGCCATGAGCCCAGCGTGACGGTGACGCCGTAAAAGGCGATTACCCAGGCAGCGATATTCAGGGAGAAGCCGTTTTCATGCAGATAGGGCGCGAGGTAGTTGGACTCGACGCCGTCGCCAATCATAAACAGCAGGACCGCGAGATAGCCCCAGGCCAGCGCGGGCGGAATGCCGAGGCGGATCAGCCACGGATGGGTTGCAGGTGATGTTGTCATTATGTTTTCTCTGTAGGGTTGGTGTCAGCACAGCCAGATAAAGCGTTCGCCCGGCATTATCAGAACGTTTTTTACCGGGATAGCGCGAACGGGTTGTTATGAGCAGGGACTCTAAAGCACGGCAGGCGCGCAGGATGGCGCAACCATCACAGAAGTCAGTAAACACTGTTTAGTAAGATGAGCGCGGATGAAGCGAAAGGAGGCCGCGTGAAAACCGTCGGACTGAATAATTTTCAGGTGCGTAAGCACAACAAAGCGCTGTTTATGCAGCTGATGTGGCGTCATAAACGTCTGAGCAAATCGCAGCTGGCGCAGCTCAGCGGCCTGACCATTCCGGCGGCCAGCAAGATTTTGCAGGAGCTGCTGGAGCAGGGCCACGTGCAGCACTCCAGCGCCACGCTGAGCACGCGCGGCAACAGTAACGGCAGTTTTCAGCTGCCAGCGCAAGGCGCGTGGACGCTGTGCCTGTGCGTCAAGCCGACCAGCATTGAGCTGCAGCTGGCGGATGCGCAGCTGGTGGCGCAGGGCGACTATCAGCAAATCAGCATCAACGCGCAGACGCCAGAGCAGCTGCTGGCGGAGATTGAAACGGTGTGGCGCGCGACCTGTAAACGCTGGCCGAAGCGGCAGATTAATCTGGCGCTGGCGGTGCACGGGCAGGTCGATCCGGTAACTGGTGTCTCGCAGCATATGCCGCAGGCGGCGTGGCGCAGCCCGCTGCAGCTGAAGTTTCTGCTGGAGGAGAAGCTGGCGGTTGACGTCCGCGTCGATAATGACTGCGTGATGCTGGCGCTGGCGGAAAAGTGGCTGAACCGCAATGCGCTGGCCGAATTCTGCGTCATCAATGTCGATTACGGCATCGGCTCATCATTTGTCATCAACGGCGAGATCTTTCGCGGCAACCTGTACGGCAGCGGGCAGATTGGCCACACCATTATTGATCCGCACGGGGAGCGCTGTAACTGCGGACGGCAGGGCTGTCTGGAGACGGTCGCCTCGCTCAGCACGCTTAAGCGGCTGGCGCATCAGCGCGCGCCGCAGGCGGTGCAGCCCACCAGCCGTCAGCTGCTGGCCGCCTGGCAGGCCGGCGAGCCGTGGATCGTCGAGTGGTCGCTGCGCAGCGCGGAAGCCATCGGCATGAGTCTGTACAATTTCCTTAATACACTGAATATCAATCAAATCTGGCTGTACGGTCGCAGCTGTACTTTTGGTGAGAGCTGGCTGCAGACCATCGTGCACCAGATTGATTTCAATCCTTTTGATCCGCGCGATGCGCTAAAAAGCAAAGCCACCAACGTGCATTTTGGTCAGCTGGATCGCGCCCGTCAGGTCCTCGGCATCGGTTATCTCTATGTCGAGGCCGATCCCGGTACGGCGTAGTTTACTAAACTCCTGTTACTAAAATCTGTGAGGGCCTGAACTTTCACCCTGCGGTATCGGTGGTGAGATAGCCGCACTTTGACCCTGGTGCGGAGAGTGGCCGTGAACAATCATCAACATCTGAATATGCGTTACGTGTGGAGCATCTGTCTGGTGGCAGCCTGCGGCGGTTTGCTGTTTGGCTATGACTGGGTGGTGATTGGCGGGGCCAAACCCTTCTATGAGGCCTGGTTCAACGTCACCGATCCGGCGGCATCCGGCTGGGCGATGAGTTCGGCGCTGGTGGGCTGCGTGTTTGGCGCGCTAGTGTCCGGCTGGTCAGCGGACAAGCTGGGGCGGCGGCTGCCGTTGATCGTCGCCGCACTGCTGTTTGTGGTGTCGGCGATCGGCACCGCGCTGGCCAGCAGCTTTACGCTGTTTGTCTGGTGGCGCATTCTCGGCGGCGTCGGCATTGGTATCGCCTCGGCGCTAAGCCCGATGTACATCGCGGAGATCAGCCCGGCAGACAAGCGCGGCAAGTTTGTCGCGGTTAACCAGCTGACAATCGTTATTGGCGTGCTGGCGGCGCAGCTGGTCAACCTGATGATTGCCGATCCGGTCGTCGGCGCATCAACCCATGCGGCGCTGCGTGAAACCTGGAACGGTCAGGTTGGCTGGCGCTGGATGTTCGCCTCGGCTGCCGTGCCGTCGCTGGCGTTTCTGCTGCTGATGATGTGGGTGCCGGAATCACCGCGCTGGCTGATGCTGGTGGGCCAGCCGCAGCGCGCGCTGGCGATGCTGAATAAAATTGGTTCGCCTGCTTATGCGCAGCAGACGCAGCGCGAGATTGCCCGCGCGCTGGAACAGGATCGCCAGCAAACGCGCGCCCGCGCCGGCTCGCTGCTGGCACCGCGCACGCTGCCGATTGTCATCACCGGCATCGTGCTGGCGATTTTCCAGCAGTGGTGCGGTATCAACGTGATTTTCAATTATGCGCAGGAGATTTTTGCTTCGGCTGGTTTCGATATCAACGGCACGCTGAAGTCGATCGTGGCCACCGGCCTGATCAATTTGCTGGCAACAGTGCTGGCGCTGCCGCTGGTGGACCGGCTCGGTCGCCGCAAACTGATGCTGATCGGCGCCGGAGGACTGACGCTGTGTTATGCACTGATTGCCGGTGCCTACACGCTGGGCATCACCGGCTGGCCGGTGCTGATTCTGGTACTGGCGGCGATTGCGGTTTATGCGCTGACGCTGGCGCCGGTCACCTGGGTGCTGCTGGCGGAAATTTTCCCCAACCGGATTCGCGGTCTGGCGATGTCGGTCGCCACGCTGGCGCTGTGGATTGCCTGTTTTGTGCTGACTTATACCTTTCCCATCCTCAATGCCGGACTTGGTGCAGCGGGCAGCTTTATGCTGTATGGCGTGATTTGTGCGGCGGGCTTTGTCTTTGTGCTGCGTCGCGTGCCGGAGACCAAAGGCATATCGCTGGAGCAGCTGGAGCAGCAGCTCACCGCAGGCGAGCCGGCTGCGGTGGCAGGTGAGCATTCGCTGCGTTAACCGCAGCCATGCTTCAGGCAGAAAGCCGGTGCGCCAGGCGGCGCACCGGTACAATACCCGCTTACACCTGCGCCATACCGCCATCGACAAACAGCTCGGCTGCATTAATAAAGCTGGCGGCGTCGGAGGCGAGAAACGCCACCACCTTGCCAATCTCTCCCGGCTCACCCAGACGACCGAGCGGCACCTGCGCGGCCAGCGCATCGAACAGCCCCTGGCGCTGATCTTCCGGCACCAGTCCGCCTAAGCCTGGCGTCTGCACCGGGCCAGGGCTCACCACGTTAATGCGGATGCCGCGATCTTTCACGTCCAGCGCCCACGAGCGGGCAAAGTTACGCACCGCCGCTTTACTGGCGCTGTAAACGCTGAAGCCCGGCGTACCCTGAATTGCGGCGGTGGAGCCGGTGAGAATCACCGATGCCTTATCGCTCAGCAGCGGCAGCGCTTTCTGCACGGTGAACATCACGCCGCGGACGTTGGTGCTGAAGATACGATCAAAATGTTCTTCTGTGATGGCCCCCAGCGGCAGCATGTCGCCGCCACCGGCGTTGGCAAACAGAATATCCAGCCGGCCGGCCTGGCGCGCAATCTGCGCATAGACGGCGTCGAGATCGCTTAACTGTGCCGCATCGGCGCGAATGCCGGTGGCGGTGGCGCCGATGCTGGCGACGGCTGCATCCAGCTCAGCCTGACGACGACCGGTGATAAACACGCGTGCGCCCTGTGCCGCCAGTTCCTGAGCAGTGGCGAGGCCAATACCGGAGGTGCCGCCGGTCACTAAAGCAATTTTGTCTTGCAGAATCAGGTTCATAGTATGTACTCCACAGTTGATCAGGTTAGGTGGTGACGGCCTTGCCGTCGCTGAAGTGCACTGTAGCGCTGCCGCTTTTACGGATAAATGGTGTAAAATCGAAAGGACTATTTCTCTGGGTGGATAATCAGGTTAGGGGTAACAATGGATCAATTGCTGGCAATCCGGGCGTTTGCCCGCGTGGTCGAGGCAGGTAACTTTACCCGGGCGGCCAATTCACTGGATATGCCTAACGCCACCCTGAGTAAGCTGGTGCAGGAGCTGGAAGCGCATCTCGGCGTGCGTCTGTTGCAGCGCACCACGCGCCGGGTCACGGTGACGGCAGAAGGGCGCGATTACTACGAGCGGGCGCTGCGCATCGTGCGCGATCTGGAAGATATCGATTGTGCGTTCAATAGCGTCACGACGAAACCGCACGGTCAGCTGCGTATGGATATCGGCGGCTCAACGGCGCGCGATGTGCTGCTGCCGGCGCTGCCCGATTTTGTCGCCCGGTTTCCCGACATCACCCTGGACCTTGGCGTGTCCGATCGCACCGTGGATCTCATCAGTGATAACGTGGACTGCGTGGTGCGCGGCGGTCCGCTGAGCGATTCGTCACTGGTGGCACGGCACTTAGGCAATGCGCAAATGATCACCTGTGCCACGCCCGGCTATCTGCGGACCTACGGCATTCCGGCGTATCCGCAGGAGCTGAACAATGGCCACCGCATCATCAGCTATCTGTCGCCGCAGAGCGGGCGCGCCTTTCCGCTGCGCTTTCGCCATGGTGAAGAGCGAATCGAGATCAAGACCGCGCACCGCGTTGGCGTCAATGAGAGCAACGCGCACCTTGCCGCGGCGGTGGCGGGTCTGGGCATCATTCAGACGTTCCGTTACGCTGCGGCCGCGGATTTGCAGGCCGGACGGCTGGTGGAGATCCTCGCCGACTGGCGTCCGTCCGACTATCCGTTCCACGTGGTTTATCCGCAGAGCCGCCATCTCACCCAGCGCCTGCGGGTGCTGATTGACTGGCTGCGTGAGGTGTTTCCGCAACGGCTAAATGGATGACAGGGTGTAAACAATCTGTTAACGTTTGGCCTCAACCCCATGATACAGGCGCGTTTATGACACTCTCTGCTGATTCCGCATCGTCATCTGACTTTCGCCTGTATGCGCCTTGCTGCCCGCCACCTCCGGCACGCGTTGTGATTCGCTAAGTATCGAACTTCCTGCGCCTCGCTTAGCGAGCGCGCTAACAACGTTTGTTTCAGGAGCAATGCTATGCGTTCTTCTTCTTCGCTGACTTCGCAGGCAGCGACGTCAGGCTTTGTGCTGCTGTGGGGCAGCGCAGCCATTTTCTCGCGTCTCGGGCTGGATAATGCCTCACCGCTGGCACTGCTGGTGGTGCGTTTTAGCATCGCGCTGGTTGCGCTGTTGCTGGTGGGACTGTTTCGCCGCCGCTGGCTGCCGCAGCCCGGTACGCGCCCGCGCGTAATGCTGACCGGTCTGGTGTTGATCGGCGCTTATTCGCTGTGTTATTTCCAGGCGATGGCGGAGGGCGTGACGCCAGGGCTGATCGCCACCATCATGGGCATCCAGCCAATTCTGACGCTGTGCCTGGTGGAGCGGCGTCTGCCGGGCAGGCGGTTGCTGGGCTTAACGGTCGCGCTGGCGGGGCTGATACTGCTGGTGTGGCGCAGTCTGGCGGCGTCGCAGCTGCCGCTCAGCGGCGTGCTGTTTGCGCTGGCTGCGCTGCTGTGCATGACCTTCGGTGCCATTATGCAGCAGCGTGTGACGCAGCATCCGGCGCAGGTGCTGCCGCTGCAGTACGGCGTGAGTTTACTGCTGTGCCTGCTGTTGCTGCCGGTTAAACCGTTTCATGTCAGCTTCACGCTGCATTTCTGGCTGGCCGCGCTGTTCCTCGGCGTGATGATCTCCGTGGTGGCCCAGCTGCTGCTGTATCGCTTACTGAGCGCGGGCAGTATCGTTAACATCACCAGCCTGTTTTATCTGGTGCCGGTGATTACCGCGCTGCTCGACTATCTGCTGCTGGGTAACCGACTGCCGTGGCTGAGCCTGCTGGGCATGGCGGCGATTCTGGCGGGTATCCTGCTGGTGTTTCGTGCGCCACAGCCTTCGCGTTAACATCATGCCCCGCCAGCCGGCGGGGCATTTCAGCCATGATCGGTCAGCGCCTGTGCGGCGCAAATTAATGCCAGATGACTGAGGCCCTGCGGCATATTGCCGCGCCATTCGTCACTGCGCACATCAAACATTTCGTTGAAAGTTTCCACGTTGCCGCGCTGGCACAGTTTGCCGAGAATCTGCTGCATGGCGTTCTCGGCGCGCGTGCATTCTCCCAGCGCCGCCCAGGCTTCCACCAGCCAGAATGAGCAGGCGATAAAGGTGCTCTCTTCCTGTTCCGTGCCGCTGTAGCGATACAGCATGGCGCTACCGTGCCCCAGTTCCTGCTCAATGGCACGATAGGTAGCGCGCATGCGTGCCGGGTTAACCCGGCTGCCGTAGGCATGCACCAGCGCCAGCGCGGCATCCAGCCGTCCGTCGCTGTCGGGATAAAATTCATACGCCTGTTTCGCTTCGTTCCAGCAGTGCGCTTCAATCCAGCTGCTGATGCGGTCGCGCTCGCGCTGCCAGCGTTTCAGCCACGTGGGTTCAATGTGGCGCGCTTCGGCCAGCGCTACGGCACGATCCAACGCCAGCCAGCAGGCCATCTTTGAATGGGTATAGTGCTGCTGTTCCGGCAGTTCCCAGATGCCGCTGTCTTTCTGACGCCATAAATCGGCACAGTGATTAGCCAGCGCACCCAGCATGCGCGAGGTGGCTAAGTCCAGCACGTGCCCGGCGCGAATAAACAGCTCGGCGGTGGCAAGCATGTCGCCATACATACTGAGCTGCAGTTGGTCGCGCGCGTTGTTGCCCACGCGTACCGGCTGAGAATGGTGATAGCCACGCAGCGGCACTAAGCGTTCGGCAGGCACTTCGTTGCCCTCCAGCGTGTAGCAGGTGCGCAGCGCGGTACCGTGGCGAATGATGGTTTTCGACAGCCAGGAGAACGCCGCTTTACAATCTTCCAGCGCACCGAGAAAAACAAAGGCTTTGATGATCAGACAGGCATCGCGTACCCATGCATAGCGGTAGTCATAATTCTTTTCCCCGCCAATGCCTTCCGGCAGCGAGGTAGTGGCTGCCGCCGCCAGCGCACCGGTGGGGGAATACCATAAAAATTTCAGCGACAGCGCCGAGCGGCGCACGTGCTCAGCAAAGCGTCCCTGATAGCTCAGGCTGCGGGTCCAGTCGCACCAGGCGGTATGGCTGGTTTCAATCCGGGTATCGATCGCCTCCAGCGGCGGCACCGCCAGCGGTTCGCGCTCGGTGACCAGCAACGCCACCAGCGAGCGACTGTCCGCAGCCGTTTGCAGCGTAGCGCTGATTTGCTCATCGTCACGCTGTTCGATCTGCCAGTCCTCGCTGGTGCGCAGCATCGCCATCAGATCGCCGATGTGGTATACGTCGCCCTGTTCGGTGCTGTCCTGCCACGGCGAGCGCGTTTCGGCAACGGTGCCAAAGCGCAGCGTCAGGCGCAGGGTCACTTCGCCATCAATGCCTTCTACGCGCCGCGCCAGTTCACTCCACGGCAGACGGCCAGCCAGCGTGCTGTTCAGCGATTCGGTCAGCAGCACGCTGCCGTCATCGGTAAAAAAGCGGGTTTCCAGCACGTTACTGTCGGCGCGATAAGCGCGCTCAATGCGGTAAGGGATGTCAGGTTCAATCTGGAAAAAACCGCCAATCTCCGGGTCGAGCAGGCGGTCAAACAGCGGGGCTGAGTCGAGGTTGGGTGCGCACCACCAGTCAATGGCGCCGTCGGGCGCGATCAGCGCCACCGACCGGCCTTCACCGATGGCCGCGTAGTCGCCGAGACGGGCAAAGCCCTGATCGCGCATCGGCGACTGCAGCGTTTGATTATTCATGGATCTTCCCTGTCAGCAGAAACGGCAACGTGGCCGCCCGCGGCAGCCACGTAATCCGGATGAGCACCCGTATGTCAGAGGGTGCCGGTACCGCCATCAGAGCACCATACCTGGCCTGAGGTGAAGCTGTTGGTGGTCTCCGCAAAGGTCACATACAGCGGCGCGATTTCAGCTGGCTGGCCGGGGCGGCCCAGCGGCGCGCTGGCACCAAACTGCTCGACTTTTTCCTGCGGCTGGCCGCCGCACACCTGCAGCGCGGTCCAGTACGGTCCTGGCGCGACGGCATTGACGCGAATTTGCTGTTCGCCCAGCTGTTTCGCCAGCGCTTTGGTAAAGGCAGCGATAGCGGCTTTGGTTTGCGCGTAATCCAGCAGAATGGCGCTCGGTTCATACGCCTGAACCGACGAGGTATTAATAATGGATGATCCGGCAGGCAAATATTCCAGTGCCGCTTTGGTGATCCAGAACATCGCATAAACATTGGTCTTAAAGGTGGCGTCAAAATCTTCCGTTGAGAGCGTGCGAATTGACTCATTAAATTGCTGGCGACCGGCGTTATTCACCAGAATATCCAGACCGTCGAGTTTTTCTGCTGCCTCTTTTACCAGCTGCTGGCAAAAAGATTCTGAGCGAATATCACCCGGAATAGCCACCGCTTTACGGCCTTCCGCTTCGATTAATTGCACCACTTCAGCGGCGTCCTGCTCCTCTTCCGGCAGGTAGTTGATTGCCACGTCAGCCCCTTCACGGGCATACGCGATGGCTACTGCGCGGCCAATGCCGGAGTCACCACCGGTAATCAGCGCCTTGCGCCCGGTTAAACGGCCAGTGCCGCGATAGCTGGTTTCACCGTGATCGGGACGGGGTTCCATCTTACTGGCTAATCCCGGAATGGGCTGATGCTGCTTTTTGAATGGCGGCTTTGGATATTCCTGGGTAATCAGCGTTTTGTTAGTAAATGAAGTCATACCTATCTCCTTGTACAGTGGAACGAGTAAATTAAGCCTGGCAGAGATGTGATATTTGTCACGTCAAAAAATAAGCAGTCGCGTTTTATTAAAGCGTGGCGGCAGTGGCTGAAATGATATTTTTAGTTACAAAATCACTAACGTAATGATTATTTTAGCGCTGCGTAAGCTGTGCGCATTATTAAGCGAATCGGTCTGCTTGCGGGATAAAGATTTGTTCCTAAGCTCTATGCATAACTTTACATAATAACCGGCGCTGTCCGGCCCGAATATTTATGAGCGATGGCTTAAACGAGGCGTTAAATGAGCGAAGCACAATGTACCATTATATTTAATGGTGAACGCTTAAGCGGAACCGCAAATCAACCGTTAATTGATTTTCTGCAGGAGCAGGGAAAAAAACTGCCTCATGTCTGTTATCACCCGGCGCTGCCGCCGCTGCAAACCTGTGATGTCTGCTGGGTGGAGGTGGATGGCGAAGCCGTGCGCGGCTGCACGTTACGCAGCGCCGAGGGCTTGCGCGTGGTCAGCCAGAGTGCGGTACTGCAGGCGGCACAGCAGGAGGGCATGGACCGCATCCTCAATCGCCACGAACTCTACTGCACGGTGTGTGAGCACAACACCGGCGACTGCACGTTGCATAACACCGTCGCGGACATGCACATCCCAATTCAGTATTACCCCTACCAGCGCAAACCGGACAGCAAAGACCACAGTAATCCGTTTTATACCTACGATCCGGATCAGTGCATTCTGTGCGGACGCTGCGTGGAAGCCTGCCAGAATGTCGAAGTGAATGAGACGCTGTCGATTGATTACAGCGCCGATCACCCGCGCGTGCTGTGGGATGGCGGGACGCAGATTGCCGGTTCCAGTTGCGTCAGCTGCGGTCACTGCGTGACCGTCTGCCCGTGCAACGCGCTGCTGGAAAAAACCATGCAGCCCGACGCCGGTCCCTTCACCGCGATGGATGAAGACCTGAAGCGGCCGCTGATTGATTTCGTCAAATCGCTGGAAAACAGCATCGGTATGGAGCCGATCACCGGAATTTCGCTGATCGATGATGCGCTGCGCAAAGTCGAAATCAAAAAAAACAAAACCGTCTGCACCTATTGCGGCGTCGGCTGCAGTTTTGAAGTCTGGACGCGCGATCGCCACATCCTCAAAATCCAGCCGGTGGCCGATGCGCCGGTCAACGGCATCTCAACCTGTGTCAAAGGCAAATTTGGCTGGGATTTTGTGAACAGCCCAAACCGGCTGACCACGCCGCTGATTCGTGAAAACGGCCAGTTCCGCCCGGCCAGCTGGGAAGAGGCGCTACAGCGCGTGGCCGACGGCCTGCGCGCGGTGGCACGCCAGCACGGCGGTAACGCGATTGGTTTTATTGGTTCCAGTAAAGCCAGCAATGAGGAAGCCTACCTGACGCAGAAGATCGCCCGCCTGATTTTCGGCACCAACAACGTGGACAACTCCTCGCGCTATTGCCAGAACCCGGCGACGGAAGGGCTGTTTCGCACCGTGGGCTACGGCGGCGATGCCGGTACGCTGCGCGATCTGCAGCAGACCGACCTGATCATCACCGTTGGCAGCAACCTGGCGGAAAACCACCCGGTTTTCGCGTCACATATCAAGCAGAGCCACAAACATCGCGGACAAAAGCTGCTGGTGGTCGATCCGCGCCGTCACGAAATGGCTGAGCGCGCCGACTGTTATCTGCGCATCCGCCCAGGTACCGACATGGTGTGGGCGTCGGCGATGGCGCGCTACATGTTCGATCACGGTTATGCCGATGACGCATTCCTGCGCACGCGCGTTAATCAGGTGGCGGAATATCGCGCGTCACTGGCGCCGTTTACGCTTGAGATGGCCAGTGAAGTCACCGGTCTGAGCGTGGCGCAGTTGACCGAAGCCGCCGAGATGATCGGCAACGCGGGCAGCGCCTGCCTGCTGTGGGCGATGGGCATTACGCAGCACAGCCACGGTGCGGATACCAGCACCGCGCTCTCCAATCTGCTGCTGGTCACCGGCAACTACGGCCGCCCTGGCACCGGCGGTTACCCGATGCGCGGTCACAATAATGTGCAGGGTGCCAGCGATTTTGGCTGCTTAAGCAATGTCTATCCCGGCTACGAAAAAGTGACCGATGCGCAGGTACGGGAAAAGTGGGCGCGCGCCTGGGGCGTGGCGCCGGAAGCGCTTTCCTCAGAGGCCGGGCTGGATAACTTCATGATGGTGGAAGACGCGCATAAACAGCGGGTGCGCGCCATGTACATCATCGGCGAAGAGACCGCCTTTTCCGATGCGGACTCGACCAAAGTGCACGAAGCCTTTAGCCGGCTGGATTTCATGGTGGTGCAGGACATCTTCATGAGCCGTACCGCGCAGTTCGCGGATGTGGTGCTGCCTGGCTGTCCGAGCCTGGAGAAAGAGGGCACCTTCGTGAATACCGAACGGCGCATTCAGCACTTCTCGCCTGCGTTTGCGCCGCTCGGCGACAGCCGGCCTGACTGGCAGATACTGACTGAGGTCGCCGCGCGTCTCGGCCATCACTGGCACTACCCGAATCCCGGCGCCATCATGGCAGAAGCTGCGGGTATCGCCGCGCTGTTTGCCGGGGTCAACTATGAGAACCTCGTCGGCTGGCAGTCACAGCTGTGGCCGGTAAACGCCGACGGCAGCAGCACGCCGCTGCTTTATACCGAGGCGTTCGCCTTTCCTGATGGCAAAGCGCGTCTGTACCCGCTGACGTGGCAGCCACCGATGGAAGCGCCCGATGCGCAGTACGACCTGTTGCTGAACAATGGCCGCATGCTGGAGCATTTCCAGTCGACCAATCAGACCGGGCAGGGTGGACGCATCAAATCGCTGTCGCCCAACTGGTTTGTTGAGATTTCGCCACAGCTGGCGCAGGAGCGGCAATTACAGCAGGGCGACTGGGTGGAGCTGCGTTCGCGCCGGGGCAGTGTAGAGGTGCCGGTGGTAGTGACTGAACGGATGGCCGGCAATGTGTTGTTCATTCCTATCCACCACGGCAAACCGGGGGTGAACGGGCTGACCGGTGAACACCACGATCCCGACGTCAACACCCCGGCCTATAAAGAGATTGCGGTGACGATGCGTAAACTGGCGCATGCGCCACAGCCGCACCCGATTCCGCTGCACAACTTCCGCCACGGCCAGCGCACGCCGCTGGATCATCTTCCCGTTGAACAAAAATGGCAGCAGCCTGAATACCGGTTGCCGCCTGAACACGTTTCGCATCCGGAGAAAAGCTAATGGCCGAACCGCTGCACTATCAACCCACTCCGACGCGCACCGAACCCAGCGCGCAGGAGGCGCTGAACGAACTGCTGGAGAATCTGCATCAGCACGGTTTCCTGCGCCTGGCTAATGACATGGTAAAAGCCAACAATGACATCGGCAAAATCGTCGCCGCCGGGCTTAACCGGCCCGGCACGCAGAATGCGGTTCAGAACCTGTCGCTGCTGTTTATGACGCTCAGCACCGTACCGCCGGAGCGTTTCAACCATTTACTGCTGGCGCTGCGGGATGCCCTGCTGGCGATGAAGCCGGCCAGCGACACGGCGCAGCAGGAAAAAAGCGCGCCGGGCGTCAGCGGTGTGCTCAAACTGCTGAATGATGAGGCGCTGTGGCAGGGCATCCGGCCACTGCTGGCGGCGCTGGAAACCTTCGCACGCGCAATGCAGGGTGATGAGGAGAAGCCGATAACCCGCTACAGCGGTAAGCCGAGCCGTGAGTAGCCAGGAGTGGGTGCTGCTGATCGCGCGCGGTCAGTTTGCCCTGACGATGGGCATGCACATTACCCTGGCAGCACTGACGCTGGGGCTGGCCCCGTTTCTGGTGTGGTTTGAAGCGCGCTGGCTGTGGGGCAGACGGCCGGAAGCGCATCAGGCGCTGCACTTCTGGATCAAGGTATTCGCGCTCACCGTGGCGATTGGCACGGTTTCCGGCGTGATCATGGAGTTTCAGTTCGGCACCCACTGGTCGGTGTTTGCCAGCAAAGCGGGCGGCATTATCGGTCCGCTGATGCTGTATGAAGTGCTGATCGCTTTTTTCCTCGAGTCGGCGCTGACCGGCGTGATGCTATTTGGCATCGATCGGGTGAAACCCGGCGTGCATTTCGCCATTACCTGTCTGGTGGCGCTCGGCGCGATTTTTAGCGCTTTCTGGATCCTCGCCGCTAACTCCTGGATGCAAACTCCGCGCGGCTTTACGCTAAATGATGCGGGGCAGTTCACGCCGGATAGCGCCTGGAGTTTGATTTCCGCGCCCTCATTTGGCTGGCGGCTGGCGCACATGCTGCTGGCCTCGTGGATCAGCGTGGCGTTTTTGCTGGGTGGTGTCGCGGCGTGGCGCCTGCTGCGTAATGCTGGCGAGGCCGCCAGCCGGCTGATGCTGCGCAGCGCGCTGACGGTGTCGCTGTGCATCCTGCCGCTGCAGATGGTGGTGGGCGATCTGCACGGCGAAAACACCCGTGACTATCAGCCCGCCAAACTGGCGGCGATCGAGGGCAGCTGGCAGCCGCCTGCGCCAGGGGAGGGCGAGCCGCTGCGGCTGTTTGCGCTGCCCGATCAGGTGCAGCAGCGGAACCACGCCGAGCTGGCAATCCCGGCTATCGGTTCGCTCTATCTGCGCCATAACCTCAGCGGCCACATCAAAAGCCTGCGTGAGTTTCCGCGCGACAGCCTGCCGCCGGTGCTGCCGGTGTTTTTTGCCTTTCGCCTGATGGTGGGACTGGCGCTGCTGATGCTGCTGAGCAGCCTGGCGGGCAATGTGCAGCGCTGGCGCGGTCGTCTTGATCAGTCGCGGCGCGTGCTGCGTCTGCTGGCGCTGATGTCACCGGCTGGCTTCATTGCGCTGCTGGCGGGCTGGGTGGTGACGGAGGTCGGCCGGCAGCCGTGGACGGTATACGGCATGCTACGTACCGCCGACAGCCTGGCGCCAATGTCCCTCGGCAGCAGCGTCGCCATTTTCGTGTCGGTGGTGGTGATTTACGCACTGAGTTTTGCCTTTGGCCTGTGTTATCTGCTGCGCCACCTGGCGGCACCGCTGCCGGATCCGCAGGCGACGGCGGTAGCGGAAACCATACAGACGCCAGCCTGAGGAGGGTGAGAATGTTGGTCGAACTTTCTGCGGTGCTCCTGCTGTTTGCCCTGCTGATGTATCTGGCGCTGGATGGCACGGATAGCGGCGTGGGGATGCTGCTATACAGTTTCGACCAGCCACAAGAACGGCAGTGGATGGTGCACAGCCTGCTGCCGCTGTGGGATGCCAATGAAACCTGGCTGGTGTTGCTGGCAGGCGGCATGCTGGCGCTGTTTCCGCCGCTGTACAGTCTGCTGTTACAAACGCTGAAAGTGCCGCTGTTTCTATTCCTGCTGGCGCTGTTTTTGCGCGGGCTGGCGCTGGCGTATCGCGGTCAGCCTGGCGAGACCGGGCGACGCTGGCTGGACCGGCTGCTGATGGTCAGCTCGCTGCTGGCGGCGTTTCTGCCAGGCTGGATGAGCGGATTGATGCTGGTGTCGCGTCCGCCCAGCGGGATTGTGATTGATTTTTCGCTGGTGCCGCTGCTGTGCGGCCTCGGGCTGGTGGCGGTTGATCTGCTGCTGGGCTGCTGCTGGCTGTGCTGGCGCATTGGCGAGCCGGTGGTGGAGCGGGCGCGGGCGCTGGCCATGCTGTGGTGGGTGGTGACGCTGGCCTGCTTTATTGCCGTGTTGCTGCTGGAGCCGGCGCTGTGGCAGCAGAGCTGGCAGCGCTGGCCGGGAAAAGTGTTGCTGAGCCTATTGCCTGCGCTGTGGCTGCTGCAGCTGCTCACGCTGTGGCGGGAAGCGATGGTGGCGTTATTGATGATCACGTTGGTACAGACGGGTGTGGTGGTCGCGGCGCTGGCGTGCGGACTTTATCCGTGGTTGCTGCCGTGGCAGCTGGAGATGCACCAGCAGGCCTCCTCGCCGGTGACACAGGGGTTCGTGGTGACGGGTTTGCTGATTGTGTTGCCGCTGACGCTGCTGTACCACAGCTGGGCGTTCTGGGTGTTTAAGCGCCAGCCGCAGGCATAAATAAGTGTTTATAACGGTATTATTCGCTGGCACGTTTCGTAGCGGCGTGATTTATCACGCTGATCAAACCGCTGCGCCGCTGTGTTTTTGCGCAATAAATTGCGCCGCTACGATTGGTGCAGAATGTGATGACGGTACTGGTCGCTGGCACGTTTCGTAGCGGCGCGATTTATCGCGCTGATCAAACCTCTGCGCCGCTGTGTTTTTGCGCAATAAATTGCGCCGCTACGATTGGTGCAGTATGTAATAACGGAATTATTCGCTGGCACGCTTTGTAGCGGCGCGATTTATCGCGCTGATTCAATCGCTGCGCCGCTATGGCTTGTGCTGGGTGGATGAATCCACCGCCGGAATGCGCATAAACAGCGTGCCGCGATAGGGGATCGGCAGGAAATCACGGAACAGGGTTTCCAGCGTCTGCTGCGGATCGATGTCGGCGAACAGCTGCGGATACAGCGTTTTTGCCATGAACTCGGTCACCGCAATATGCCACGGGCTGAGATAAAAATTCATCCAGATTGCCGCTGCATGGCCGTTGCGAATCGCCTTCAGCTCACGTAAGCCGTTCTGCTGCGCGGTGAGCTGACGAAAACTGCTCAGCACCGCGTCGGGCGCGACGTCCGGCCCGAGGCGCAGCAGGCCTGCGCTGGCGTTATCGCCAAAGCCGGTGGCGAAGTAATACTCAGGCTGGGCTGCGATCACCTGCTCCTCACTCAAACGGCCAAACACGCCGTGCTGGGTTTTGCCAGCAATATTGTCGCCGCCGGCGGCGTTGAGCAGCTCGCCCAGACTGCCGTTAATCGCCGTCACGCAGCACTCGTTGCGCCGTCCCAGATGCAACTGCAACAGCACCGTGGGTTTCGGCCCGTGATAGCGCGCCAGCCGTTCCTCGATCACCTGCAGATGCGCACTGTAAAAGCGGTTGAACGCCGCCGCGCGCGCCTGCTGATTCAGCACCTCACCAAAAATCTCTACGCTGCGCCGGGTGTTCTTTAACAGATGTACGCGCAGATCGATCTTCACTACCGGAATATGCGCAGCATTCAGGATGCTGACCAGCCTCAGATCGGCATCATCGTAGCGCGCCAGACTCGGCAGAATGACCACGTCCGGTCGCAGGGCGAGAATCTGCTCCGGATTGATCGCCTGAGGGCCGCCCGATCCGAGCGTCGGGATGTTCAGCATCTGCGGAAACCGCTGCGCAAAACTGTTCCACGTCTGGCTGTCATACTTTTGCAGATCGCGCGGCCAGCCGACGATGTGGCGGAACGGGTCATCCGGCGCCAGCAGTGCCAGGGTATACAGCATGCGGCTCTCACCCAGCACGATGCGCTGCGGATTATCGGGAATCTCCACCCGATTGCCGTCAATATCGGTGATCACCCTGGCCAGCGCGCTGGTGCTGAACGCCAGCAGCAGGAGGGCAGCCAGCCAGGCTCGCCACGTCAGCGGCTTTTTCGCTCGATCAGAATTCAACGCTGGCCTCGACCATCAGGTTACGGGTTTCCCCTTCGCGCACGCGCAGGTTGCCGCCGCTGGAGGTGTAGTAGTGCTTATTGAACAGGTTATTCAGGTTAAGCTTCAGCTGGGTTTTCTCGCCAAACAGCTGATTATTCCAGGCGATAAAGCTGTCGGCGACCACATAATCCGGCAGCGTAAAGCTGTTCTCCGGATCGCCGGCGCGTGAGCCAACGTAGCGCGCACCGCCGCCGACGCGGAAGCCACCGGGAATGCCGTTCAGCGTCAGATTATGGCTCAGGTAAAGTGCCCCGGCGTGACGCGGTGCGTTCTGCAGGCGGTTGCCCTTGTTCGCCGGGTTGACGCCATCGTCGACGATTTCGGCTTTATCGTAGCTGTAGTTGGCGCTCAGATCCCAGCCCGGCAGCACTTCTCCATTGAGCTCAAATTCAGCGCCGCTCGAACGCGCTTTATTGATGGCGCGCGTGGTGCCGTTGATATTAAGGGACATATCGCGTTCGTCGATGCGGTACAGCGCTACGCTGGCAAACAGCCGGGGCGAAATCTGCCACTTGCTGCCCACTTCCCATGTGGTGCCCTGTTCCGGCTTGCCGACGTTGCCGTCATCATCGACGTCAGTCGACGGCGTAAAGGATTTGCTCACGCTGCTGTACAGTGAGACATCCGGCGTCAGTTTGTAAATCAGCCCGGCCTGCGGCAGGAACTTGTTGCCCTCGCTGTCCAGCGTTTGCACCACCGGATCGAAGCCCTTTGACGCGCGCTGTTCATAGTGCTGATAGCGTCCGCCCAGCACCGCAATCCAGTCGTCGGTGAGCGAAATGCTGTCTTTGGCGTATACCGAGCGACTGTGCAGGCGGTTAAGCAGGTTGGCGTTGGCGCTATTTTCACTGCTGCTGTTGGTGATCGGTGCCAGCATATCGTATTGCGGATCGTACAGGTTGAAGCCGGTGTTCGCTTTACCCTGATACTGGTGCGCACGGTAAGTCTGGTTCATTTCATAATCGGTGCCGAACACCACATCGTGCGTCATGCCAAACAGCTGCGGCGAACCGATCACATCCCATGCTACGTATTTGGTTTTATGGTTGAAGCCGCGGTTGGCATCGGCGCGGCGCGTCACCACGCCGGTGGCAGGATTGAGCGCCGTGACCCGCACTTCGTTGTTGTCGTACTGACGCTGGTTCCAGCCAAAAGTCAGGCGCGTGCTCCATGCCTCATTAAACTGCCAGTCGTAGTGCGCGTTCAGGGTTTTATTGTGGCCCCACGCATGGTTAGCTTTATCGTCAAGGCGATCTTTATAGCCAATCGCCACCGGTTGACCGTTAACAAACGCCGTGCCGCGATCGTAAGGAATATCGTACTGATAATCTTCGTAGCTGATGAGGAAGCTGGCCTGCTCGCCATACCACTGTAGCGAGGGGGCGATTAAGGTGTGTTTATCGCTGCCGAAATTGCGCCAGTAATCCTGACTTTGCTTTTCAGCAATCAGGCGAAAAGCAAAACCGTTGCCGAGCGGGCCGGTGACGTCCAGCGTGCCGGCGCCGCCGCCCTCGCTGGCTGCGCGACCGCTGACTTTGGTGTGCCAGGTGTATTGCGGCTTTTTGCTCACAATATTGATCACGCCACCGGGATTCTGGATACCGTACAGCAGCGAAGCCGAGCCCTTCAGCACCTCGACACGTTCGGTGGTGGCATCAAAATTCAACCCCTGGCTGCTGCGCACGCCATCACGATAGATGGAACCATCCGAGTTGCTGCCAAAGCCGCGGCGTACAAAGCCATCTTCGGTACCTGCCAGCGTATTGCCTTCGCTTACGCCGCTGACAAAGCGCAGCGCGTCGGCGAGGCTGGCGGCCTGATAATCCTCCAGCTGCTGTTGCGTCACCACGCTCACCGATTGGGCTTCATTGAGGCGCGACACCGGCGTTTTACTGGCGACCGAACTGCTGGTGGCGCTATAGCCGTCGTCACTGTTTTGCTGCTGCGCCGTCACGGTGAGGGTGCTGTTTTGTTCAGCGGCAAGGCTGTCAGTACTGCTGAGTGCCGTTACGCCGTAAATAGCGGCAAGGATAGCCGGATGGCACAGTAATTTAACCGCCCGCGGTGAGTTGTTCTGCATCGAATATAAACCTGGTGTAATTGCGGGATTATTTATTCCGCGCAACGAAGCTATCAGTAAAATACTGCCGTTGACGAACAGGACATTCGCGGCCCGGCATTGTTATGCCATCAGTCAGCGGAAAAAGGCGGCTGAGATGTAATTGAGAATCATTCAAACATGAAAAAATGTAGTAGTAAACGTAAATGATGGTGTGGATACTACAGCAGAACGCGGTAGAAAATTTTGAACCGGGATTGTCAGAAAATTTATTTACAATCAGTCGATTATGCTTTTTTTGTAGTTTGAGGCTGGCCGGGTTAAGCCAGGCGTGAAGGGAGTGGGCAGCGGTAGCGGCGCAAATTTTTACTACAAGCCGGCCTGCCGACGCGGTTCACAACGATGCGGTATTACTAACAGGCAACATAATGGCGGCAAATAACATTAAAAATCGGGTGGATGTATTCGGTGAACGCTACCGTGCGCGCGTCACGACATTATCGGCCAGCCTGCAAACGGTGGCGCGATATATCCACGAACATCGTGAGGCTATATTAGACGCGACTGCATTGGATATCGCCCAGGCCACCCAAACCTCTGACGCCACCGTGGTGCGCACCGTGCAGGCGCTGGGCTTTGCCGGTTTGCGCGATCTGAAAACCACGCTGGCCGCGTGGTTTGGTCCGGCGCAAAACTCGGAAGAGAAGATGAGAGCAACCATCAGCGAACTGTCGTGTGACATCAACTCCGGCATCGATTTTGTGCTGGGCGGCCATCAGCGCGCCTGCGAAGTGCTGGCAGAACCGGTCAACCGCCAGGCGGTGGCAGCTGCGGTGACACTGTTGCTGGAAGCGCGTCAGGTGGCGCTGTTTGGCATCAACGCTTCCGGCATTCTGGCGGAGTACAGCGCGCGACTGTTCCGGCGCATCGGCCTGCCGGCGGTGACGCTTAACCGTGCCGGGATTGCGCTGGCAGAACAGCTGATTACGCTACAGCGCGGCGATGTACTGATCATGATGGCGCAGAAATCGGCGCACCGTGAGGGCATGACGACGCTGAAAGAGGCGCAGCGGCTTGGTATGCCGGTGATTCTGCTGACCCACGCGCTGGATTCGGCGTTTGCGCAGCAGGCGGATGTAGTAATTAACGTGCCGCGCGGCGGTGAAAATGGTCGCATGCCGCTGCACGGTACGGTGCTGGTGTGCCTCGAAATGCTGATTCTGGCGGTGGCCTCTGCCAGTTCGGCACGCACGGTTAAAACCATGAAACGCATTCAGGATCTCAATCGATCGCTGAAACCCACGTCGAAGAAGGCGGGATAACCGCACATCACTCAGGCGCGGCGGCGGGGCTATTCACTCCGCCGTTCGCTTCCGGATCTATTTCACAGACTCGCTTGCAAGGCGCGCGTGGCTGTCGTTAATATTAAGGAAATAAACATTTCCTTAATGAGTCCGCGTTAACGGCGCGGTAGCGCAGGATCGCATCCAATAAGGAAATAATCTTTACCAAAATAACCGGAGAACGCTTATGTCACTGCCTGCCCTGAACGCCGCGCCGCGCTGGTCACAGCCCGTCGATCACCTGCCGCAGTTTAACCATGCTTACGCCACGGTCGCGGGCGTGCGGCTGCACTACGTCAGCGGCGGCAATGTGCAGGGACCAGTGCTGGTACTGCTGGCGGGCTTTCCGCAGAGCTGGTTTGCCTGGCGTAAGGTGATGGCGCAGCTGGCGGCAGACTACTTTATCATTGCGCCGGATCTGCCCGGCCAGGGCGATTCCGACAAGCCTGCCAGCGGTTATGACACCACCTCGCTGGCGCACAGCGTGCAGGGATTGTTGCAGCAGTTAGGGGTTGAGCGTTACTACCTGGCCGCGCATGACGTGGGTGCCTGGGTTGCCTGGCCGCTGGCGATGCTGCACGGTGATGCCATCAGCAAACTGGCGCTGCTGGATGCCGGCATTCCCGGCGTGACGCTGCCGGATGCGCTGCCTGCGACGCCGGACAAAGCCTGGAAAACCTGGCACTTTGCTTTTCACCTGTTGCCGGATCTGCCGGAAGCGCTGATCGCCGGTCGTGAAGCGCTCTATCTGCAGTGGTTTTTGCAGCGCAAAGCAGCCAGCCCGATGGTGTTTGGTGACGAAGAGATGGCGGAATATGTGCGGCTGCTGCAGCAAAACGGCGCCTCCGCGCCGGCATGGCGGCGTATCGTGAGGTCAGCACCTCGGCGGAGCAGAATCGTCAGTTGTTGCAAACCCGGGGAAAACTGGCGATCCCGCTGCTGGCGGTGAGCGCCGATCAGGGTTCGATTGCCGATATGGCCCAGCCGCTGCGCACTTTTGCGGCCGACGTCAGCGGGATTCGCCTCGCGCACTGTGGTCACTTTATCCCGGATGAGCAACCGCAGGCGCTGGCCGACGCGTTACGTCAGTTCTTTGTGTGACGCATCACTTAACCCTGATTATCCATGTGTAAGCGGCCGAGCCGTGAAGGGGGGGGGCGGCTGACTTGCAATAGCCACTGCATTGCGGCTAAGATAGGAACCAGTTGGTTTATAATTAAAGGGGAGGGCAGTGATGAAGAACCTGACCGTAATCGGTCGCCCGCGCGAGTTCGAGCTGGAAGAGGCCGCCCGCAGCGCCATGCACGTTTTCTGGGATCGCGGCTATGAAGCGGCGTCGCTACCGGATTTGATCGCCGGAACCGGTTTATCGCGCGGCAGTCTCTACAAGGCGTTCGGCGATAAAAAAGGGCTGCTGCTGGCCGCGCTGGATATCTACATGACCGAAGGTCTGAAAGCCACCTCGGATATTCTGGCGCAGCCCGGCGCGGTTAAAGCGGCGATTCGCGCCTCGCTGCTGCGTTATGCCGCGCTCTCCAGCGGCGAGAAAGGGCGGCGCGGTTGTCTGGTGGTGTCACTCACCACCGAGATGGCCGCGCATGATGAACAGATTGCCGAACGCACGGGACGCATGTTCCGGCGTTTGCAGCAGCTGTATGCGGCAACACTGGTGCGCGGTCAGCTGAGCGGAGAACTGCCCGAGCGTGATGAGCAGGTGCTGGCCCGCTTACTGGTTTGCCAGATTGAAGGGATGCGCATCCTCGGTAAAACCGGGGCAACGGAAGCAGAAATGAACGCCGTAGTGGACTGCACGATGCGTCTGCTCGACTAATTTTTTTATCCATATTGGAACTAATCGGTTCCTTAGTGAGGTGTTGTGATGTCCGATCCGCACGCGTTAAATCCCGAGCCACGCCGCTGGGCGATGTTTATCGTCCTGCTGACAGGCGCATTTTTACCCCCGCTGGACTTCTTTATTGTCAATGTGGCGCTGCCGTCGATTCAGAGCGACTTGGCCACGTCCGGCTCGGCGGAGCAATTTGTCATCTCGTCCTATGCCGGGTTTTATGCCGTCACGCTGATCACCGGCGGTCGCCTCGGCGATCTGTTTGGCCGCGGGCGCATGTTCTTCGCTGGACTGACCGGTTTTGCAGCGGCTTCTGCGCTGTGTGGCTTTGCCTGGTCACCGGGCGCGCTGATCGCTGGTCGCGTGCTGCAGGGCATCACTGCAGCGATTATGGCACCGCAGGCGCTGGCCTCGATTCAGGCGATTTTCCCGGAGGCGGAGAAATCGCGCGCGCTGAGCCTGTACGGCGCGGTATTTGGCCTGGCCTCGGTGATTGGCCAGGCGCTGGGCGGCATCCTGATCTCACTCAACCTGTTCAATAGCGGCTGGCGCGCCATTTTCCTGGTCAATCTGCCGGTGGCGCTGCTGGTGGTGTTGTTTGGCATCCCGTTGATTAAAGAGACGCGAGCTCAGCACGCGCGCAAGCTGGATTTTGGCGGAATGGGACTGTCGATGATGACGCTGGGTCTGCTGATCGTGCCGCTGATTGAAGGACGGGAAGCGGGCTGGCCGCTGTGGGCCTGGCTATCGCTGCTGCTGGTGCCGGTGCTAGGCACTCTGTTCTGGCGCTATGAAAGCCGGCTGGCAAAGCAGGGCGGCGATCCGCTGATCGACCCGGCGATTTTCAGCGTGCCGGGGCTGGGGCTGTCCATGCTGCTGGCGCTGCTGTTCTACTCGATTGGCGTATTCTTCCTGCTGTTCTCGATCTATTTACAGGGCGCGCTGCATCAGGGCGTACTGAGCGCCGGGCTGATCTTCCTGCCCTTTGGTGCGGGTTTTCTGCTGGGGCCATTATCCACGCCCGCTGCGCGACGGCTGATTGGGCCTTACGTTAACGCCACTGGGATGGTGCTGGAAGTGGTCGGCCTGCTGGGCCTGGCGTGGCTGATGGCCAGCACGCCGGTCGGGGTGTCACCGGCGGCGCTGCCGCTGGCCCTGGGGTTGTTTGTGGTGGGGTTTGGTCAGGGGCTGGCGCTGCCGACGTTGATGCACATCGTCACCGGACGCGTGGCACCCGCCTGGGCCGGGATGATTGCCGGTATCGCCAGCTCCACCTTGCAACTGAGCACGGCACTGAGCGTGGCCATTATCGGCGGGATCTTTTATGCCGTGCTGGGCACGGGCAAGGGGCCGGGAGAGATTACCCATGCCTTCATCGTGGCGATAGTGTGTATGTCGATTTGTCTGGCGGCCGGCGCGCTGCTGAGCATCCGGCTAGCGCGCAGGCCTGCCGCACAGGCGGCGGTGCTTAAATCCCTCAGCTAAGTTCGGTCGCTCAAATCAATCGCGTCCATTCCTCAGAACGACATCGTGACACCGGCGTACCAGGCGCGGCCCGGTTCGTTATAGGTCGATGCCCCGGCATTTTCGCGATAAACGCGCTTATCAAACAGGTTATTGATACCGGCGTTGGCGCTCAGGTTTTTAGTGATGTCATAGTTGAGGTTCAGCCCGACAATGGAATACGGGCTGATTTCACGCTGCGACAGACCACGGCTGGCCTCGAGGCTGGTTTCCGCATACTGACGTGGCTTCTGCCGCCCGTATTGCGTCCAGTTGATGTTGGCGCTGAGCGCCTCGGTCGCCTGCCATTCCAGCTGCGAATTGATGGTGAATTCCGGAATTACCGTCAGCGGGTTGCCGGTTTTTTTGCTCTCCGAGCGGAACATATAGGTGGCATTGGTGCGCCACTCCAGCGTGTCGGCGATCAGCGGGATGCTCAGATTGCCTTCCAGCCCTTCGACGATCGCTTTGCCGCCGTTTTCCCAGCGCAGCAGGTTATACGAGCCGGTTGAAGCCACCGGCGTGGTGCCGGAGATGATTTTGTTTTTGTAATCATTGCGGAACCAGGTGATGCCCGCGACATAGCCCTGATGACTGAATTCAATGCCCACTTCTTTATTCACACTGATCTCGGGATCAAGGTCTTTGCTGCCCAGCAGGTAACAGCGTGACAGGCCAATCGGACAACCGTTGCCGCGCGTCGACAGGATGTAGCCCTCAGTGGACTGATACAGGTTTGGCGCTTTAAAGGCACGCGCAATACCGGCTTTCAGCGTGAAGTAATCACCGAGGCCCTGCGACAGGTTGAGGCTCGGGCTCCAGTTAGCGCCAAACTGATCGTGATAGTCGAAGCGCAGGCCGGGGATCACTTCGGTGGAGTCGGTGGCGGCGATGTTGTCTTCGAAATAGAGCGAGCTGATGGTGGCGCTGTTTTTACTGTCACGCTGCGAACCGTCGCTGGAAACGCCGCCGAAATCGACGCCCGGTGCGCTGGTGGCCTGTACCGATGCCGGATCGTTAAGCTCATCGCGATTCCACTCAGCACCCAGCGTAACGGTTTGATCGACCAGCAGCTGCAGCGGGAAATTGATCTCGCCGCCGGCGCGATAGCTCTCCAGCCGGCTGGTAGCGTACGTATCGCTGTTGATCATCCCTTCGGTGCTGCCGCCGGAGCCTTCTTTCAGGCGGGTGTTATTGGTTTTCTCATAGCTAAAGTTGAGCTTAGAGGTGCCCCAGTCCCAGATGCCGTTGTGCACCACTCCATAGTTCTGGCGATACAGGCGGTTGGTTTCGCTGCCGTACAGCGCTTCCACCAGTCCGTTGGCGCTGGCATTGCTGTTGCTGTTTTGCGTGTCGCCGGCATAAATATTGCCCTGGCGACTGTAGCCATAGCTGAAATCGACAATCTGCGTCGGGGTGATTTTCCACGACAGCACGCCATTAATGTCTTTGTTACGCACCCCTTCGCGTCCGGCGGCGTAAGCGCCATTTTGCGCGGTATTGATGTCGAAGGCGTCGGCATCCGTTTTGTTCAGGTTGCCGTACAGCCGCATGGTGAGTGCCTCACCGGCCAGCGGACCGCTGACGTTGAAGTTCGCGCGGCGGGTGGCGCCTTCCTTGTCATCTTCTGGCTGGTTGGTGAACAGCGACAGCGAGCCGTGCCAGTCATTGGTCGGGCGTTTGGTAATAATGTTGACCACACCGCCGGCGGCACCGGAGCCATAACGGGCAGCGGCCGGACCGCGTATCACCTCAATGCGTTCCACCATTTCCGGTGGTACCCAGTTGGTATCCCCGCGTGAGTCGCGCTCACCGCGCCAGCTGTAACGCACCGAGTTACGGGAGGTGACCGGCACGCCATCGATCAGCACCAAAGTGTTTTCCGGGCCCATGCCGCGAATGTCGATCTGGCGATTATTACCGCGGCTGCCGCTGGCGCCGTTACCGGTGAGGTTAACGCCGGGCATTTTGCGGATGATGTCCGCGAGGTCGTTAACGGGCGGACTTTTTTTGATGTCTTCAGCGGTAATGGTGGAAACCCCCGGCTGCTGCTTCAGCTCCTGCTCTGCCGTTACAATCATCGACTCATCGTCGGCCAGCTTCTCCGTGGGTTCAGCGGCAAACACCGGTGAGGTTAACAGGCCTGCCAGGCACAGTGCGACCGGACGCTTTTTGCCACATACAGTTACATTCACTTATATCATCTCCCTGATGCGTTAACATTTGTAAGCAAATGCGCATGATAATGAGAATGGTTTGCATTGTATATTGGTGTGCAACTTCTTTACATTCCTGCGTAAATCGCCTCACCGTGCCGCTTTTTTGTCAGTTTTTGTCAGCAGGGCAACATAGTGGCTTAGACAGGAACGTTATGGCTCATAAGCAAATCATCCAGCGTGGCAGGATAAGCAGGTGCCTGATTTGCGGTAACAATCTGATTTTTGCGCGACGACAGGGCCGCGTTCAGGCCAGCAAAGAACCCTATTGCCGGATTTCGGCAATAGATATCTGTTTTTCGCATTTGTGATCGCTGCCTATCTTCCAGAGAATGGCTGCGGGACGTTTAGAGGATGACAATCCTTTGCGCCGCGCGGCTTTACGCGACATGGGCAAAGGGAAAAATACATCGCTACCTCAACGCCTTTTCCCTGCCGGGAAACATTTTAAATATCAGGAGAAAGGTTCCAGTGAAATTCGCAAAAGGTATCACCCTTTTCGCACTCGCTCTCAGTGCGCACACCGCGTTTGCCGCCGAACAATCCGTCCCAACCGACAGCTCACTGCATGTTCAGGCTGATGCCGCGCTGAAAAGCCTGGTGCCCGCCGACGTGGCGAAGCGCGGCTATATTGTGGCAGGAACCAACCCCAACACGCCGCCCACCACCTTCTATAAAGAAGACAACAAAACGCTGGCCGGCCGTGAAATTGACATCATGAACGCGGTCGGTGAGCGTCTCGGCATTCAGGTGCAGTGGCGTGACACCGGCGGCTTCGACAACATCATTCCGGGACTGAAAACCGGCCGCTACGATGTGGCCTTGTCCAACATCAACGCCACGCCGGCGCGCGCCAAAATTATCGACTTTGTGAGTTACTACGACGCCAGCCGTCTTGGCATTATTTCGCGGAAAGACGCCAACGTCGCGCCGTTCAAAACCCTCGACGAGGTGTGCGGTAAAGAAGTCGGCGCCGGTTCCGGCACCACTCAGGTGACCCGTCTGGAAGAGGCCAGCAAAGCCTGTGAAGCGGCCGGGAAAAAACCGATTAAAGTGTCAGTGTTCCCGGATCGCCCGGCGGGTGTTCAGGCCGTGGTCAGCGGGCGTGTGCCGATGTTCCTCGGTCCGTACGAAGGCCTGCTGTGGCAGGTGAAAGTGATCAAACCGCTGACCATGAGCGGCGAAATCACCGTGCATGATGCGCCGGTATCGGTCGCCTTCCCGAAAGATTCCGCGCTTGAACCTGCGGTACAGGCAGCGCTGAACTCGCTGATTAAAGATGGCAGCTACCAGAAGATCCTGGATAACTGGGGCATCGGCTTTGGCGCGGTTAAAGAGTCAAAACGTAATCAGGATATCTTTCAATGAGTGACTTTCACGACCACACCGACGATCTGAAAATCGTCGGTAAACGCTACTACGGACGCTGGCTCAGTGCGCTGGTGGTGCTGTTGTGCGTGGTGGCGATGGCGCATTCGATGATCAACAATCCGCGCTTCGAATGGGGCGTGATTGCGGAAAACTTCACCGGCGAGTCGATCCTGCAGGGCGTGCTGATGACGCTGCAGCTGACAGCGATTTCGGTGGTGCTGGGCTTCGCCTTTGGCACGGTGCTGGCGCTGATGCGCCTGTCATCCAACCCGGTGCTGGTCGGCGTCAGCTGGTTCTATACCTGGTTTTTCCGCGGCGTGCCAATGCTGGTACAGCTGTTCCTGTGGTACAACATCGCGGCGCTGTACCCGACCATTTCGCTGTCGCTGCCGGGCCTGGGTGAAATCTGGAGTACTCAGTCTAATGCGCTGGTCAGTCCGTTCAGCGCGGCGGTGATCGCGCTGGTAATGCATCAGTCTGCCTATGCGGCTGAGATCGTGCGCGCCGGGATTCAGAGCGTTGGCAACGGCCAGCTGGAAGCCGCCCGCGCGCTGGGTTACCGTCCGGCGCAGATTTTCCGCCATACCGTACTGCCGCAGGCGATGCGCGCCATCATGCCGCCGGCCGGTAACGAAATCATCGGCCAGCTGAAAACCACGGCGGTGGTATCGGTGATCTCCCTGCAGGATGTGCTGTTTTCGGCGCAGATCATCTATCAGCGCACCTATGAAGTGATCCCGCTGCTGCTGGTGGCGACGCTGTGGTATCTGCTGATGACTTCGGTACTGTCGGTTGGTCAGTTCTATGTCGAGCGCTACTTTGGCCGTGGCGTCACGCGCCGCGAAAAGCGCAGTTTACTCAAGTCGCTGCCCGGTTTCTCCGCGCCTAAAGCCGAAAGGAGCGTAAGCAATGGCTGAAGCGATCGCCTTACGTAAGGTGACCAAACGTTTTTCCGGCGTCACCATTCTGGATGAAGTTAATCTTGATATCCCGGCGGGCTCGGTGACGGTGATCCTCGGACCGTCCGGCTCAGGCAAATCGACGCTGCTGCGCTGCATCAACCATCTGGAAAAACTGGATGGTGGCACGATTCGTATCGGTGGCGAGATCATTGGTTACAAGCAGAAAGGCCAGGCGCTGCACGAGCTGAGCAGCAGCGAGATTGCGCGTCAGCGTGCCGAAATCGGCATGGTGTTTCAGCAGTTCAACCTGTTCCCGCACCGCACCGTACTGCAAAACATTGTCGATGCGCCGATGCGGGTGAAAAAACAGAGCCGCCAGCAGGCGACCAGCAAAGCGCTGTCGCTGCTTAAGCAGGTGGGGCTGGCCGGGCGCGAAGAAGAGTGGCCGCAGAATCTTTCCGGTGGTCAGCAGCAGCGTGTGGCGATCGCCCGTGCGCTGGCGATGGATCCCGGCGTGATGCTGTTTGATGAGCCCACGTCTGCGCTCGATCCGGAACTGGTGGGTGAAGTGCTGCAGGTGATTAAACAACTGGCGCACTCCGGCATCACCATGGTGATCGTGACACACGAGATCGGTTTTGCGCGCGAGGTGGCCGATAACATCGTGTTTATGGAAGGCGGGCGGATTGTGGCGGCGGGGCCGACGCAGCAGGTGCTCGACGATCCGGAAAACGGACGGGTAAGAAACTTTATTGCAACGGTGCTGTAAGCACCGTTTTTCATTTTTGACTCCAGGAAGCATGATGACGCAAAAACCGGTGATGCACAGCGCCCACTGGGGTGCTTTTACTGCCCGCCTGCAGGGCGATCGACTGACTATCGAACCGTTTCACGGCGATCCCGATCCCAGCCCGCTGCTGCAAAACTTTCACAATGTCCTGCATCACCCGGCGCGCGTGGCGCAACCGATGGTGCGCCGTGGCTGGCTGGAAAATGGGCCCGGCGCGGATCCACGTCGCGGTAATGACGACTATGTGGCGGTGAGCTGGGAGCAGGCTTACACGCTGGTGGCGCGCGAACTGCAGCGCGTCGGTGACGCGTATGGGCCGGAAGGTATTTTTGGTGGCTCATATGGCTGGTCAAGTGCCGGCCGCTTTCACCACGCGCAGAGCCAGGTGCACCGTTTTCTTAACACGGTGATGGGCGGCTATGTGCGCTCGGTGAACAGCTACAGTTCCGGCTCGGCTTCGGTGCTGTTACCGCATATCGTTGGCGACATGAATGAGATCGCCCGCCGCGGCGTCAGCTGGGAAGAGATCGCCCGGCATAGCGAGATAGTGCTGGCGTTCGGCGGCCTGGCGCTGAAAAACTCGCAGGTGGCAAGCGGTGGTCTGAGCGAACACACCGAACGCGGCTTTATGCAGCAGGCGGCAGAGCGCGGCGCACGCTTTATTTCGGTGAGCCCGTTGCAGAGCGATCTGCCCGATGAGGCGCAGGGAGAGTGGCTGGCGCTGCGACCTGGTACCGATGCGGCCTTCATTCTCGGTCTGCTGTCGGTGCTGATTGACGAGCAGCGCACCGATGAGGCTTTCCTCGCGCGTTACACCGTCGGCTGGCCGCAAATGGTCGCCTATATTCGCGGCGAAGAGGACGGTACGCGGCGCGACGCACAGTGGGCGGCTGAGATTTGTGGCGTCAGCGCGGCAACAATCACCGATTTTGCCCGCCAGCTGCACGGCAAGCGCGTGCTGGTTACCGTGGCGCACGCGTTGCAGCGCGCGGAACACGGTGAGCAACCGGTATGGCTGGGGCTGGTGCTGGCGGCCGCGCTGGGACAGCCGGGGCTGCCGGGCGGTGGATACACCTATGCGCTCGGCGCACTCGGCCATTACGGTAAGCATCATAATCTGGTGAGTTTCCCGGCGCTGCCGCAGGGCAGGAACGGTATTGACCGGCTGATTCCGGTGGCGCGCATCGCCGATATGCTGCTGCATCCCGGCACGCAGTTTGATTACAACGGCCGGCGTCTGACCTATCCGCACATCCGTCTGGCCTACTGGGCGGGCGGCAATCCGTTCCATCATCATCAGGATCTGGCGCGGCTGCGGCAGGCGTTTTGCCAGCTGGATACGCTGATTGTGCACGAGACCGCGTGGACCGCCAGCGCGCGCCATGCGGATATCGTGCTGCCTGCCACCATGACGCTGGAGCGTGAAGATATCGGCGGTGCGCCGACCGATCGTCATCTGTTTGCCATGCAGCCGGTGGCGCAACCTTACGCGCAGGCGCAGGATGACTACACCATTTTTGCTGAACTGGCGCGTCGTTTAGGCCGTGAAGAGGCGTTCACCGAAGGACGCGACGCCCGCGGCTGGCTGCGCCATCACTATGCGCAGCTGCAGGAAAAACTGGCCGCGCATCAGGTGACGATTCCTGACTTCGACCAGTTCTGGCTGCAGGGCGTGATTGAACTGCCGCAGCTGAAAGATGGCGGGCGGATGATCAATGCGTTTCGGGCCGATCCGGCGGCGGCACCGCTACCGACACCGAGCGGCAAAATCGAAATCTTTTCCGCCACCATCGCCAGCTTTGGCTATGAAAATTGCCCCGGCCATCCGGTGTGGCGCGCGCCGCAGCAGCAGCCGGATGCGGAGCATCCGCTGTGGTTGATCGCGAATCAGCCGGCCACGCGTCTGCACAGCCAGCTGGATTTTGGTGACTACAGCCTGAGCGGCAAACGCGAAGGACGTGAGGTGTGCAGCCTGCATCCGCACGATGCCGCCGCGCGCGGCATTACCGACGGCGACATTATCGAGTTGTACAATCAGCGCGGTCACGTGCTGGCCAGCGCTCGCGTCACCGAAAGCATTATGCCGGGTGTGGTGCAGCTGCCGACCGGCGCCTGGTACGATCCGGTCGATCCCACCGCGCTGCGACCGCTGTGTCGCCACGGCAATCCGAATGTGCTGACGCTGGATATCGGCACTTCATCGCTGGCGCAGGGCTGTAGCGGACAAATCGCCGTGGTGCAGCTGCGCAAATACCGCGGCGAACTGACGCCGGTGCAGGCATTTATTCCGCCGCAGCCGGTCAGCTACAGCACTGAGATTATCTGAGGCCGTGCAGGGCTTCGCCTACCGCATCAAATAGCCGGTCCAGTTCGGCCGGCTGGGTATCAAACATCGGGCCGAACTGCAGCGTATCGCCGCCAAAGCGGACGTAAAAGCCGGCTTTCCACAGTGCCATGCCCGCTTCAAACGGCCGCACGGTCGCGTCACCTTCACGGGGTACCAGTTGGATGGCACCGACCAGCCCGCAGTTGCGGATATCCACCACCTGCGGACAATCGCGCAGCCCGTGCAGCGCACGTTCAAAATGCGGTGCCAGTTCGGCCGACTGGCTAATCAGCGCCTCGTTTTCCAGCACGTCCAGCGTCGCCAGCGCGGCCGCGCAGGCCACCGGATGCGCCGAATAGGTGTAGCCGTGCGCAAACTCAACCGCGTGCTGCGGCAGCGGCTGAGACATAAAGGTGTGATAGATTTCACTGCTGGCCACCACGCCACCCAGCGGAATGGCACCGTTGGTAATCTGTTTGGCGAAGCTGAGCAGATCCGGTGTGACACCAAAATACTCCGCGCCGCTCCAGCGTCCCATGCGGCCAAAGCCGGTGATCACCTCGTCAAAAATCAGCAAAATATCGTGCTGCGTACAGATTTCACGCAGGCGCTGCAGGTAGCCGTGCGGCGGAATAATCGCGCCGGCAGAACCGGACAGCGGTTCAACAATCAGCGCGGCAATAGTCGAAGCATCATGCAGTTCAATCAGCTTCAGCATCTCATCTGCCAGCGCCTCGCCGCCCGTGGCGGGCTGGCCGGGGGTGAACGCCAGCTCTGGCTGCAGCGTATGCGGCAGGTGATCAACCTCCAGCAGCTGACCAAAGGCCTTACGGTTGCCGCCGATTCCACCAAGGCTGGTGCCGCCAATGTTCACGCCGTGATAGCCGCGCGCGCGACCAATCAGCCGGGTTTTATTGGGCTGGCCTTTGGCCCGCCACCAGGCGCGCGCCATTTTCACCGCAGTATCCGCCGACTCCGACCCCGAACCGGTAAAGAACACGTGGTTGAGATGGCCGGGCATCAGGCTGGCGATGCGCTCGGCCAACTGAAACGACAGCGGATGGCCGTACTGAAAGCCCGGCGAGTAATCCAGCGTACCGAGTTGCTGCGCGACTGCCTGCTGGATTTCACGGCGCGTGTGGCCCGCGCCACAGGTCCATAAACCGGACAGACTATCGAAAATCTGGCGGCCGTCGCCATCGGTCAGCCAGTGGCCGTGCGCGGCGACAATAAAACGGGAATCCTGCTGAAAATAGCGGTTAGCAGTAAACGGCATCCAGTGCGCCTGTAAATTCAGGTCGGCGGTATTGATCGGCTGTGACATCGGGTTTTCTCCGGCATGTGTTAAGCAGAGTTTGCAATCCGCCGCCGGTTAAGTTAAATGCTAATTAACTTGTCTTCACTTATGGATTTACTCACCTGAATGAAAAAGAAAGCGCTGGCCCAGGTGACCGACTTTGACCTCAGACTGCTGCGCGTTTTCAAAACCGTCAGCGAGTGCGGCAGCTTTTCCGCTGCCGAAAGCCTGCTCGGTATTACGCGCTCGGCCATCAGCCTGCACATGAGCGATCTGGAAAAACGGCTGGGCATGCGCCTGTGCCAGCGCGGCCGTGCCGGGTTTGCGCTCACTGAGGAAGGGCGTGAAATTTTACGACACAGCGAGACCATGATGGCGGCGGTGGAAGATTTTCGCCAGCAGGTGAACCAGATGCATCAGCAGCTGCGCGGAGAGTTCAACATCGGCATCATCAATAATCTGGTGACGCAGCCGCGCATGCGTCTCACCCATGCACTGGCGGCGCTGCGGGAGAGCGGGGCAGGGATCCGTATCAACATCAGTATGTTAACCGCGGCGGATATCGAGCGAGGTCTGCTGGAAGGACGCCTGCACGTGGGCGCGCTGCCGATGGCGGCGCCGGTCTCCGGGCTGGCGTACGCACAGCTGTATGATGAACATGCGCAGCTCTATTGTAGCCACGCGCACCCGCTGTTTAACCAGGCGGAGCGGCCGGAACACCACGCGCTGGCGGCCTGCGATGCGATAGCGCCGCTGTTTCGCATGCCGGCGGAGGCGATTGCGCTGCATCAGCAGCTGAACTGCAGCGCCACCGCTTCCGATCGCGAAGGGATCGCATTTCTCATTCTCACCGGGCGCTATATCGGTTTCCTGCCGGACCACTACGCCGCGCAGTGGGTGGAGAAAAAGCAAATGCGCGCCCTCGCGCCGCAGCAGTTCCATTACCACAGTCAAATCGCGCTCGTCACCCGCCAGGGCCCGCGTCACAACGCCATCCTGCAACGCTTTTTGCAGGCGCTGGCGCTGGACGAGCCCGGCGCTTAGCGGAGGCGTTTAGGTTATCTAGTTACAACATACTGTTAGTTTGCTACATCAACCGGACGGCAGCACCGTGCGGCGCAAAGTCTGACAGACCTTAATGGCAGGCAGGGTGGCGAGAGAGAAGAGGGCGAAAAAAAGGGGAGAACCGTACGTTCTCCCCTGAGATATTACTGCTTTATGCACGCAGCGGCTCGCCGCGCACCGGGCGATCGCCCGCCACGAAGTAGTCCGCTTCGCTGCGCGGCAGCGGCTGGCGGCCACGAATGTTGTCGGCGATCTTCTCGCCAATCATGATGGTGGTGGCATTCAGGTTACCGGTGATGATCAGCGGCATGATTGAGGCGTCGACCACGCGCAGCCCCTGCAGGCCATGTACGCGACCTTCGCCATCCACAACCGCCATCTCATCGCTGCCCATTTTACAGGTGCCGCACGGATGGTAAGCGGTCTCAGCATGGTTGCGCACAAACTCATCCAGCTGCTCGTCGCTCTGGCACTCCAGCCCCGGACTGATCTCTTTGCCGCGATACTTATCCAGCGCCGGCTGGTTGATGATTTGGCGCGTGATGCGGATGGCATCGCGGAACTCATGCCAGTCCTGCTCGTGTGCCATGTAGTTGAACAGAATCGCCGGATGCCGGCGCGGATCGCGCGACTTAATGCGCACGTGACCGCGGCTTGGCGAACGCATCGAACCGACGTGACACTGGAAACCGTGCGCTTCTACCGCATTCGAGCCGTTGTAGTTAATCGCCACCGGCAGGAAGTGGTACTGAATGTTGGGCCAGGCAAACTCTTCCCGGCTGCGGATAAAGCCACCGCCTTCAAACTGGTTGCTGGCGCCGATACCGGTGCCTTTGAATAGCCACTCGGCACCAATTTTCGGCTGGTTCCACCACTTCAGGGCCGGATAGAGCGACACCGGCTCTTTGCACTCGTACTGCAGGTACATCTCCAGATGATCCTGCAGGTTTTCACCGACGCCCGGCAGATCATGCACCAGCGGGATATCGTGCTGCTTCAGCAATGCCGCCGCGCCAACGCCGGAGCGCTGCAGAATCTGCGGCGAGGCGATAGCACCGGCGCACAGCAGCACTTCACGCCGCGCATGCACGGTGTGCGACGTATCGCTGGCGCCGTGCAGATACTGCACGCCGACCGCGCGTTTGCCCTCGAACAGAATACGATCGGTGGTGGCGTGGGTGATGATTTTCAGATTCGGACGCTGTTTTGCCGTATCCAGATAACCGCGCGCGGTGCTGGAGCGGCGGCCCTGCGGCGTCACGAAACGGTCCATCGGACCAAATCCTTCCTGCTGATAACCGTTGAGATCGTCGGTGCGCGGATAGCCCGCCTGCACGCCGGCTTCAATCATCGCGGCGAACAGCGGGTTGTTGCCAGGCTTACAGGTGGTGATGCTCACCGGGCCTTCGCCGCCGTGATAATCATTAGCACCGATATCGCGCGTTTCCGACTTGCGGTAGTAGGGCAGGCAGTCGCGGTAAGTCCAGTTTTCCAGACCCGGCTGCTGCGCCCAGTTGTCGAGATCCATGGCGTTACCACGGATGTAGCACATGCCGTTGATCAGCGACGAACCGCCCAGCCCTTTACCGCGTCCGCACTCCATGCGGCGGTTATTCATGTGTGGCTCAGGCTCGGTTTCGTACGCCCAGTTGTAGCGTTTGCCCTGTAACGGCCAGGCCAGCGCCGCCGGCATTTGCGTGCGGAAATCAAAGCGGTAATCGGGACCGCCGGCCTCCAGCAGCAGGACGTTCACGCTGCTGTCTTCGGTCAGTCTTGTTGCCAAAACGTTCCCTGCGGATCCGGCTCCGATAATGATGTAATCAAATTCCATTAGTCGCTCCTCAGGTTAAGCTTGATTAAAATACCGACTGAAAACGGGTCAGTTCGACCTGCACAGATTTCACCTGCGTGTAGCTCTGCAGCGTCATCAGACCATTCTCGCGGCCGATACCGGAGTGCTTGTAACCGCCCACCGGCATTTCAGCGGCGGATTCACCCCAGGTGTTGATCCAGCAAATGCCCGCTTCAATCTGGTGAATGACGCGGTGCGCGCGATTCAGATCCCGGGTGACCAGACCCGCCGCCAGGCCGTATTCGGTGGCATTGGCGCGGCGCACCACTTCTTCCTCGCTGTCGTAGGTCAGGATCGACATCACCGGTCCGAAAATTTCTTCGCGCACGATGGTCATTTCATCACGGCAATCGGTGAACACGGTCGGTTCTACCCAGGCACCGTTATCAAACGCCGCGCCGCTCATGCGTTTACCGCCGCACAGCAGGCGCGCGCCTTCGCTGATGCCGGATTCGATATAGCGCAACACATTGTCTCGATGCGGGAAGCTGACCAGCGGGCCAAAGTTGGTGGCCGGATCGTTGACATCGCCAGCTTTGATGCGCGCCACGCGTTCAGCGATTTTGGCCTCAAACGCCTGCTGCAACGCCGTCGGCACAAACACGCGCGTGCCGTTGGTGCACACCTGGCCGGAGCTGTAGAAGTTCGCCATCATGGCGATGTCGGCGGCGAGATCGAGGTCGGCGTCGTCAAACACGATCAGCGGCGATTTGCCGCCCAGCTCCATGGTCACCTCTTTCAGCGTGGAGCCGGCCGCGTTGGCCATCACTTTTTTGCCGCTGGCCACGCCTCCGGTGAAGGAGATTTTGTCGATGCCCGGATGGTCGGTCAGCAGCTGACCGGTCACCGCGCCGCGCCCGTTCAGCACGTTGAACACGCCGTCCGGTACGCCGGCTTCGCTGTAGATTTCTGCCAGCTTCAGCGCGCTCAGCGGCGTCACTTCGCTGGGTTTAAAGATCATCGCGTTACCGGCCGCCAGCGCCGGCGCAGATTTCCACAGCGCGATCTGGATCGGATAGTTCCATGCGCCAATTCCGGCGACCACGCCAAGCGGTTCGCGCCGCGTATAGACGAAAGAGGTATCACGCAGCGGGATCTGCTGGCCTTCCAGCGCCGGGATCAGGCCGGCGTAGTACTCCAGCACATCGGCACCGGTAACAATGTCCACCGCCTGGGTTTCACTCAGCGGTTTACCGGTGTCGAGGGTTTCCAGCGCCGCCAGCTCATCGTTACGCTCGCGCAGGATATCCACCGCTCGGCGCAGGATGCGTGACCGCTCCATCGCCGTCATGGCCGCCCAGATTTTCTGGCCTTTTTGCGCGGCGGCGACCGCGCGATCGACATCCGCCTGCGCGGCTTCATGGACCTCGGCCAGCACTTCGCCATTGGCCGGGTTGATAGTCTGGAATGTATCGCCCGCTGCTGCGGCAACGTATTGACCATCAATGTATAAATGCTGCTCGGTGAATCGGGACATGGTTGCTCCTTCCTCAGTGATTCGCGGCGCCAGCCAGCTGCTGGCGAATGAATTGGGTGGTGAGCGTTCTGGCAATCGCCAGATCAAACGGTTTGCCGCTCAGCGCGGCGCGCAGCCACAGGCCATCAATCAGCGAGGCCAGACCGTGCGCGGCCAGCCGCGCCTGCTCACGCGGCAGCTCGCGGCGAAACTCGGCAGCGAGCGTGGAAAACAGGCGACGGCTGCTGACGCGTTCCAGGCGACCCAGCTGCGGCTGATGCATGCTGCTGGCCCAGAAGTCCAGCCACGCTTTCATCGCCGCGCTGTGCACCTGGGTGTCGTCGAAGTTACCTTCGACAATCGCCAGCAGGCGCGCTTCGGTGCCGGCTCCCGTCAGCGGTTTCAGTCGTGCCGCCACCGCATCACGCAGCTGACGCGTCACGTCGCGCATGGTGGCTTCCAGCAAACCGTTTTTGTCTTTGAAGTAGTGGCTGATGATGCCGGTCGAGACGCCGGCGCGCCGCGCAATCTGCGCAATGGTCGCGTCATTAATCCCGACTTCGTTAATGGTACTCAGGGTCGCATCAATCAGTTGCCGACGACGTATCGGCTGCATTCCCACCTTTGGCATGACTCCAGCTCCACCGCAATGTAAGACCCCTATTAAAACTTTTTTTGATTGCACGTTCAATATAAAAAAGAAACTTGTTAGGATACTGTGCTTCGGTTGTTATGAAAGCGCAACGGGAAGGTGAATACTTAACCGTGCCGGACAATCAGGAGGGAAAACAGGAGAACGATACCGATAAGGCCGATCGCTACGGCCCTGCTACTTCATTGAATAATTACAGGAAATTAACCAGAGGTAACCGATGATTAATCCACCTGCCAGTGAAAAAGACAGAATCAATCCCGTGGTGTTTTACACCTCTGCCGGACTGATTCTGACATTTTCACTTGTCACCATTTTGTACAGCGATCTCGCTGCCGGCTGGATCCAGAGCGCCGTCAACTGGGTGTCGTCCACTTTTGGCTGGTACTACATGCTGGCCGCCACGCTGTATATCGTCTTTGTCATCTATATGGCCTGTTCACGCTACGGCGCCATTAAGCTGGGCCCGGAGCAGTCCAAACCCGAATTCAGTCTGCTGAGCTGGTCGGCGATGCTGTTTGCCGCCGGCATCGGCATCGATTTGATGTTCTTTTCGGTGGCGGAACCGGTCACGCAGTATATGCAGCCGCCGGAAGGCGCCGGGCAGACCCTGGAAGCGGCGCGTCAGGCGATGGTGTGGACGCTGTTTCACTACGGTCTGACCGGCTGGTCGATGTATGCGCTGATGGGCATCGCGCTCGGCTACTTCAGCTACCGCTATAATCTGCCGCTCACCATTCGCTCCGCGCTCTATCCGATCTTCGGCAAACGCATTAACGGCCCGATTGGCCACACGGTGGATATCGCGGCGGTGATCGGTACCATTTTTGGTATCGCCACCACGCTGGGTATCGGCGTGGTACAGCTCAACTACGGGCTGAAAGTGTTATTTGATGTGCCGGAAGGGCTGACGGCGCAGATGGCGTTGATTGTACTGTCGGTGGTGATCGCCACCATTTCGGTGACCTCGGGCGTGGATAAAGGCATCCGCATCCTGTCGGAGCTGAATGTCGCGCTGGCGCTTGGTCTGATTCTGTTTGTGCTGTTTATGGGCAAGACGGATTTCCTGCTCAACGCGCTGGTGCTGAACGTCGGTGATTACATCAACCGCTTTATGGGCATGACGCTCAACACCTTTGCGTTTGATCGTCCGACGCAGTGGATGAACAGCTGGACGCTGTTTTTCTGGGCGTGGTGGGTGGCGTGGTCGCCGTTTGTCGGCCTGTTCCTCGCCCGTATTTCCCGTGGCCGCACCATCCGTGAGTTTGTGCTCGGCACGCTGATTATCCCGTTCACCTTCACGCTGCTGTGGCTGTCGGTGTTCGGTAACGCGGCGCTGTACGAGATCATCCACGGCGATGCCGGTTTTGCCCAGGAAGTGATGGCGCATGCCGAGCGCGGGTTCTACAGCCTGCTGGCGCAGTATCCGGCGTTTAAGTTCAGCGCCTCGGTCGCCACCATTACCGGCATGCTGTTTTATGTTACCTCGGCGGATTCCGGCTCGCTGGTGCTGGGGAACTTCACCTCGAAGCTGAAAGATATCAATAGCGATGCGCCAAACTGGCTGCGCATTTTCTGGTCGGTGGCGATTGGCGTGCTGACCATGGGCATGCTGATGACCAACGGCATCTCTGCGCTGCAAAACACCACGGTGATCATGGGTCTGCCGTTCAGCTTCGTGATCTTCTTTGTGATGGCCGGGCTGTATAAATCACTCAAAGTGGAAGATCACCGCCGCGCCAGCGCCAGCCGTGATACCGCGCCCTATATTCCAGCGAGCAATGATCGTCTGAGCTGGAAAAAGCGGCTGTCGCGCCTGATGAACTACCCGGGCACGCGCTATACCCAGCAGATGATGGAAACGGTGATCTATCCGGCGATGCAGGATGTCGCCAAAGAGCTGGAGCTGCGCGGCGGTCGCGTATCGCTGGAGAGCGTTGCGCCGGAAGAGGGCCAGCCGCTGGGCTACCTTGATCTGCGCGTGCACCTCGGCGAGGAGCAGGATTTCGTCTATCAGGTGTGGCCGCAGCAGTACTCGGTGCCGGGCTTTACCTATCGCGCCCGCAGCGGTAAGTCGCACTATTACCGGCTGGAAACCTTCCTGCTGGAGGGCAGCCAGGGCAACGATTTGATGGACTACAACAAGGAGCAGGTGATCATCGACATTCTTGATCAGTACGAGCGTCACCTGAACTTTATCCATCTGCATCGTGAAGCGCCGGGCAGCAATATCACTTACCCGAGCGTGTAACAGTGCGGGCAGCCGTGCAAGGCGGCTGCCCGTTTAATCACGCGGCGTTCCTCGCATAATTGCCAGCGGCAGCTAGACTCACTAGCTGACCTGAAGGGGAACATAATGAAATTGGGTTTTGCGTGTAAGTACTTTGATTCTGAGGCTAAACAGCCATTTCCATTTAAAACCACCACCCGCACACGCTTTCTCGCTATGGAGCGTAACGCGGCGGCCACGCTGCTGCTGGCACTGGCACAAAATAACCTGCAGAACCTCTCTCTGACGCTGGAACAGCTGGCGCAGCAGCCGGATGCGTTGCGCATGATGCGCATCGGCAGCGATCTGCTGCCGCTGTACACCGTGCCGCTGGCCACTGAACTGTATGGCGATATTCTGCCCGAATTGCAGCCACTGTTTAGCCGCTGCGGCGAATTTGCCCGCGCGCATAACATTCGCCTGTCATTCCATCCCGGTCAGTATACGGTGCTGGCTTCGGATAATGATGACGTGGTGGATCGGGCGCTGGAAGATGTCGAGTATCACACGCTGTGCGCGGTGTTGATGGGCTACGGCAGGCAGTTCCAGGATTTTAAAATCAACATCCACATGAACGGCAAGCGCGGTATTGAAGGCTTTCGCGCGGCATTTATGCGCCTCAGCCCGGAAGCCCGCAACATGCTGACGGTGGAAAATGACGAAATTTCCTGCTCGCTGGATGACGTATTGCAGGCGCGCGCGCTCTGCCCGGTGGTGCTGGATATTCACCATCACTGGGTGAAAGAGAACCAGTTTATTCAGGCCAGCGATGAACGCGTGGCGCTGATTCTGGAATCGTGGCGCGGCGTGCGACCGGTGCTGCACTATTCGATCGCCCAGGAAGGGCTGATCCCGGACAGCGGCTTCCCCGATCAGGATCAACTCGCCGCCTCAAAGCCGAAGCTGCGCGCCCATTCTGACTACTATTTCAATCAGACGCTGAATGACTGGGCGCTGTCGTTTGATCGCTTCGACATCATGTGCGAAGTGAAAATGAAGAACCTCGCGCGCGACCGCCTGTATCACTATGCGCAGACGCGCTGATTAACCGCTTACGGCGCGGTAATCACAATCGCGACGCGGCGATTTTGCGCCCGGCCCTGTGCACTGTTATTGCTGGCGACCGGCGCACTCATGCCCAGCCCGCGCGTCACAATATTGCCCCGTGGAATCGCCGCGCCCGCAGCCCACTGATCGGCCACCGCGTTGGCGCGCTTCAGCGACAGCTGCTGGTTGTAATCCGCTTTGCCGTAGTTGTCAGTGTGGCCGTCGACGCGCAGATGTTCGATGCCGGTGGCGGCCAGGCTTTTCGCCATTTGCGCAATGCTGGTTTTGCTGGCCGGCGTCAGGTCAGATTCATTGATGCCAAACAGAATCTTATCGGACAGGCCCAGCCCCCAACCTTCGGCATTTTCGCTAAAGCCGGCGTTGCGCATCGCCTGAATCTGCGCCTCACTGAAGCGCCCGGTAGACTGACAGCCGACACACGCCAGCACCATGACCAGCAAACATGATTTCAGTTTCATACGCGTACCTTACTCATTCCTTTGTTTTTATACATGTGCATATCGGCGCGCTCCAGAATCGACGCAACCGAATCGCCATGCTGCGACCAGGCGTAGCCGATGGTCACCGATGTGGTGATCTGCGTGCCTTCCGAAATCACAATCGATTGCGCGATTGCGGTACGAATATCTTCCGTCAGCTGCTGCAGATCGGCTTCTGAGGTGCGGCTGGTGATCAGCATGGCAAACTCGTCACCGCCCAGCCGCGCCACCAGATCGTCCTGATACGCCAGCGCGCTGAGGCGCGCCGCGATGGCCTTCAACACTTCATCACCGGCGGCATGGCCCCAGTTGTCGTTAATGCTCTTGAAGCGATCGCCGTCGAGAAACAGCAGCACAAAATTCTCATGCGCCAGCTGCTGATCCAGCAGCTGCGACAGGCGGCCAACAAACGCCGAGCGGTTGGCCAGTCCGGTTAACGGATCCTCCAGCGCTTTGGCCGCCAGTGAACGGTTATCGCGCAGCAGCGAGGCTTTTAGCGTCTGCATTTCACTCAGCAGCGAGTTGAGATCTTCAGAAAACAGCTGAAACTCTTTGGTCGGATTTTGCGGTACGCGCGTCGAGAAATCGCCAGAGCGAATCACGTAATGGATGGCGCTGGTGATATTGCGCAGCGAGCGCAAAATACCGCGATGCAGAAATTCACTCAGCAGGCAGGAAATCACCAGCACGCACAGCATACCAATCGATAAAATCATCACCGAATAACGAATGAAATCGGCGGCGCCGCTGACGGTACCGGCCAGCATTAAGTGGCCGACTTTGGCTTCGGCGTGATTAATATCGATCGCCAGCGGCTGCTGATAGATCCAGCGTCGCAGCAGCGTTTCATACCAGCCGCTCTCTTGCTGGCGATCGTGCCAGTCCACCAGTACGGTGTTGCCCGCCGTGACCAGTTTGGCGGAGGCAAACATCCCTTCATTACCGAGCAGAGCAATTTTGTTACGCGCATCGTAACTGTCTTCAAATACCGTTGCGGCGGTCAGGCTGGTGCTGAGTGTGGCGGCAATAAGCTCGAGGTTTCTTTTCTCATAGCGTTTAATAAACAGCAAAGACGTCGACGTCAGCAGCAGCCAGCACAGCAGTAATATCACGGCGGCATTGACGGTGCTGATTCGACGCAACTTATTGCGAATCGATGATTTATCTTTTTTTATGCTATCAAACTTCATCTTATTTGCTTCCTTTGCGGGACAGCAACAACACGTCCGGGCTCACTCTGACACCGCTGCGCGCCAGTGAGTCAAGGTTGACCGAAAACGCGGTGTGATCGCGATTAAAGATCAGACAGAACGCCGCGCCCACCGTGCAGTCCGGGTTATTTTCCGCGATCGACAAAATGGCTTTACCCTGCAGCGTCGCCAGTAGCGCAGTTTGCTGCTGCGGCGTCTGATCGCCGAAATAGACGGCATCGCAGCGCTGGCGGCTGAGGTCGCTGGCTTGATCGATCCACACCACGCTGAACGGCGTCGGGCCCTGCGGTAGCGCAAGGTGTTGAGCTGAAGTGAATACGCACAGCTGTGGTGGCTGAGTTAACTGCGGCCAGTGGCTAAAACTGATAATGCCGCTGACGATACGGTTAGCCTGATCGTCACGCTGAACCGCACTGCCGGCCGCCTGGGCAGCAGGGAGACAGAGGAGATAAATAAGAGAACTAAGGGAAAGTAAGACGCGAGCACGCTGCAATAAACACAGCAACAGGCTGGCTCCCTTCATTTTTAATTGTAGTTGTAACATAGCGCTATCTCTGAACAGCAACCGGGAAATAGTACCATCGCCCTGTACAAAAGAGTATCGCCGTACGGACGCTGGCACCGCGAGCGGGCAGGGAAGAATAAATTCGTCAGGACCGGATTTAAATAGAGTATTAAAAGAAGAATGAATAAAAACTCAGCAGGATTGGCGTAATAACAACGGCCAGCACCGAATATTCGGTTAGCGTAATTTGTGCCGCAGCGGTTTTTTTCGCGAAATATAATGGCCGGTGCTGGCGAATTTCCGCTTGATGGCTGAATGGCCCTGAACTGAACGAACTTTCAGCGCCACTCGCCGCATTTTTTTAATTAAAAATCTAAATCCTGACCGTTGCTGGCAATCACTCGCTGATACCACCAGAAGGATTTTTTGCGCAGCCGGTTGAGCGTGCCATGGCCGTGGTCGTCGCGATCGACATAGACAAACCCGTAGCGTTTACTCATTTCCCCGGTCGACGCTGCGACCAGATCGATGCAGCCCCAGGTGGTATAGCCCATCACCGGCACGCCGTCTGCAATCGCTTCACCCATGGCGCGAATGTGCTGCTGCAGATAGCTGATGCGGTAATCGTCTTCGATTTCCCCGCTGGCGGTGATTTCATCGTGCGCACCGAGACCGTTTTCCACCAGAAACAGCGGCTTCTGATAGCGGTCGTACATCATGTTCATGGTGATGCGCAGGCCGAGGGGATCAATGCCCCAGCCCCAGGCGCTGCGCGTCAGATGCGGATTGGTCAACGACTTCACCACGTTGGCGGCGCTGCTGTTCTGTTCATTCATCTCTGCCGAGGCGCAACGTGAGGCGTAATAGCTGAAGGAGATGAAATCGACGGTGTGGTGCAGGAGTTCGTCATCGCCTTCCGCCATGACAATCTCTACGCCTTTCTCGCGAAATACCCGTGCGGCATACGCGGGGTAAGCGCCGCGCGCCTGGACATCGATGAAGAATAAATTCTCGCGATCTTTCTGTAACGCGGCCCACACATCTTCCGGCTTGCAGGACCACGGATAAAAGTTGCCGCCGGCCAGCATGCAGCCAATCTGGTTCTGCGGATTGATCTCATGGGCGATTTTGGTCACCAGCGCACTGGCAACCAGTTCATGATGCGCTGCCTGATACTTCACTTGCTCGTGATGCTCATCTGGTGCAAACACCAGACCGGCACCGGAGAACGGGCTGTGCAGCAGAATGTTGATCTCGTTAAAGGTCAGCCAGTACTTCACCAGACCATCAAACGCTTCGAAGCAGGTGCGGGCGTAGCGGGCGAAGAAATCGATCATTTTACGGTTGCGCCACGAGCCGTATTCGGTGACCAGATGCATTGGCACATCGAAGTGACACAGCGTCACCAGCGGTTCTATGCCGTATTTACGGCACTCCTCAAATACGCTGCGATAGAAGGCGATACCTTCCGCGTTCGGCGTCAGCTCATCGCCGTTGGGATAAATACGGCTCCAGGCGATGGAAGTGCGAAATACCGTGAAGCCCATCTCGGCCATCAGGGCGATATCTTCTTTATAGCGGTGATAAAAATCGATGGCGTCGTGGCTCGGGTAGAACTCATCGTCGCGCAGCGTCAGGCGCGGTTCCAGCCCCAGCTTAACCGCCATGCGGTGCTCGCCGTGTGGAATCATGTCCACCGTGGTTAAGCCTTTACCGCCAGCGCGATAACTCCCCTCTGACTGGTTGGCGGCTAACGCGCCGCCCCATAAAAATCCCGCAGGAAATGTCACTTCAGACATCACTCACCTCAATCACAGTCCATTATTAATTTGCGCTAACCGGCTTTGCCGCTTCTGACTTACTGCTGCGCGGCGCGCTGTCCGTCACCGGAATATCTTCAAAGCCAAGCATCAGCGTCAGAACAAACGACAGCACCACTGACAGCACCATCACGCCAGCCACCCAGACGATACTCATCGGGTTAGTGGGATCGAAAAACTGTACGCTGGTAAACAGGCCCGGTGAGGCCATTGAGTGGCTGGCGAGGCCGCCAATGCCGGCCACCGCGCCACAGATAAAGCCGCTGATCAGGCTGGCAATCAGCGGACGCTTCAGCCGCACCGCCACGCCGTACAGCGCCGGTTCGGAAATGCCCGCGACAATAGCGGAAGCCGCCGCTGCGAAGGCCGTCTGCCGCAGTTCCGGATTTTTGGTTTTGAACGCCACCGCCAGCGATGAGCCGCCCAGCGACAGGTTGGCACCAATTTCTGACGGCATCACCATGCCTTCTTTGCCGGTTTCAGCGATGGTCTGAATGATGGTCGGGGTAAACACGCGATGCATGCCGGTCATCACCAGCAGCGGCCACAGCCCGCCCATGATCGCCACCGACAGCCAGCCGAGATACCCATGTATGGTGTACACCAGCGCGGAGATACCGCTGCCGATCCAGATACCGAGCGGGCCAATCAGGACGATGGCGATAGGCGCGGCAATCAGCACAATCAGCATCGGTTTAAGGAAGTTTTTGGTCACCGCCGGGGTAAAGCGATCAACCCAGTATTCGATGTGCGACAGAATCCACGTCATCACCAGCGCAGGGATCACCGTGTAGGTGTATTTCACCGCGGTGACCGGCACCGAAGCAAACTCCACCACCTGGCCCTGCGCCGCTTTGGCCATCAGATCGATAAAATTGGGATGCACCAGCACGCCGGCGATGGCAATCGCCAGCGACATGTTGGTTTTGAATTTCAGCGCCGCCGAGGCCGCCACCATCACCGGCAGGAAGAAGAAGGCGCCGTCACCGATCACATTCAGGATGATTAGCGTCGACGAGCCTTTGGTCAGCACGCCGCCCATTTCCAGCATCATCGCCAGCAGTTTGACCATCGATCCGCCAATGATCGCCGGGATCAGCGGTGACATGGTGCCGACCAGCGCATCAAGAATGCCCGCGCCGATGCTGCGCAGCGTGATTTTCCGTTTCACCGGCGCGCTGCCGCTGTTGTCTGGCGTGCCAAGTTTCATCACTTCCTGAAAGGCGAGATTGACGTTGTTGCCAATGATCACCTGACACTGGCTGTCGGTGTGCACCACGCCCATTACGCCGGGAATGGCTTTCAGCGTGGCGTTGTCGACGCGCGCGCTGTCTTTCACCACGAAGCGCAGGCGCGTCATGCAGTGGGTAACGGCTTCAATATTCTCTAATCCGCCGAGCGAAGCCACAATGGCTCGCGCGGCGTCAGCGTAGTTGGTCGCCATGAATGTTTGTCTCTGATTGTAGGGTAGAGGAAACGTCGGTTTCGTCTGGCTGTTATGTGTTCATGAGAAACCGGTTTCACAAAATCATGAACAGGCGCATTCATTCAGACAAGAAAAATCGCTATCTTCGTTTTAATTTTGTGATGTTGATCGGCTGACGTGCGGCGGGATCTTCACCCGCAGGCGCAGGGTGACAAGAAAATTCCCCGTCTTATTCATCGCTTAGGTACACTGAGGCGATGAGCAGCGAAGCAGAGTGAAGCATGGCAACCATACTTGAGGTGGCAAAACAGGCCGGCGTGTCAAAAGCGACGGTGTCGCGCGTGTTGTCCGGCAACGGCTACGTCAGCCAGGAGAAGCGCGATCGGGTGTACCAGGCGATTGCCGAGACCGGCTTCCGGCCGAATTTGCTGGCGCGCAATCTGGCGACTAAATCCAGCCAGACCATCGGCCTGGTGATCACCAACACGCTGTATACCGGCAGCTATTTCAGCGAAATGATGCAGCATTCGGCGCGCATTCTTGAGCAGCAGGGCCGTCAGCTACTGCTGGTGGATGGCAAACACAGCGCCGAAGAGGAGCGTGCGGCGATTCAGTTTCTGCTCGATCTGCGCTGCGATGGCGTGATCATCTATCCGCGTTTTCTTACCATCGATGAGATGGACAGTATTATTGCCCAGCACCGCCACCCGATTCTGGTGATCAACCGCCGGCTGCGTCAGCACGACAGTTACTGTATCTACTCCGATCAGCAGCGCACCAGCGCCGAGGCGGTGGCGCAACTGATTGCGCTCGGCCATCGCGATATTGCTTTTATCACCGGATCGCTTGACTCGCCGACCGGGCGCGAGCGGCTGGCCGGTTATCACGCGGCACTGGCGCAGCATCAGCTGGTGGCGGATGACGCGCTGGTAGTGGAGGGCAAATGGCAGGCGCAGCACGGGGCGGCGGCGGTGGAAACGTTGCTGGCGCGCGGTAAACCGTTTAGCGCGCTGGTCGCCAGTAATGATGAGATGGCGGTGGGCGCGCTGAAAGCGCTGGCGGCGCATAACATTCGCGTGCCGCAGCAGGTGGCGGTGCTGGGTTTCGATGATATTCCGCTGGCGCCCTATACCATCCCGGCGCTGACCAGCGTGCGTATGCCGGTGACCGGCATGATCGAGGAAACCATTGAACGGCTGGTGTCGATGCTGGACGGCGGCGAAATGCGCAATCGCAAAACCTTTGCCGGCGAACTGATTCTGCGCGAATCCGTCGGTCCCGGCCCGTTTTATTCTGGCTGAAATCAGGCGTTGAGCAGCGCCTGCTTGAACGAATAGATGTGCACGCGCGCGGCCTCTTCTGCCCGTGCCACGTCACCCTGCGCCAGCGCCGCAATGATCGCGTCGTGCTCGGCAATCACCTCCTGCATGTGCTGCGCGCTCGACAGGGTGGTTGCCCAGAAGCGCTGCGCCTGGGCGTGGATGATGCTGAGAATATCTGACAGACGACCGTTGCCGGCGATGTCAGCCAGCACCTGATGAAATTCGCGGTCCAGCAGCATCATCTGCTCGCGGTCACGCGCCACGCTGGCGGCGGCGATGCGCTGATTCAGTGCCTGTAGCTGGGCAATCTGCGCCGGATTGACGCGCTGCGTCGCCAGTCGCAGGCACAGCGCTTCATTCACCAGCCGCACTTCAATCAGCTCCAGCGCATCGTCAATTGACAGCGGTGCCACCATCACGCCCTTGCGCGGAATAATCTGCAGTAACCCTTCGGTCGCCAGCCGGTGTACCGCCTGGTTAACCGGCGTGCGGCCCATTGCCAGATCCTCCATCACCTGCGCGGTATTGAGATATTCACCCGGCTTATAGCGCAGCGTAATCAGGCGATGCCTGAACGCCAGATAGGCCTGTTCATTCAATGAAACGCTTTTATGTCCGGCCTGTGACTTCACATTTTCAGCAACTGAATCACTCATCACGCAGATCCTTATTGGGGTACTGAGACATCTTACACAAAAACCTGGCATGAAAATGGCTATCTTGAAATTGCAGTGAAATTTCACACGCATTTTTCATCAGGAGATCATCGCA
>NZ_VOQX01000230.1:0-1712 GCF_016643525.1 Pantoea sp. Morm
TGCGCATAATGTTGGTTCCCGTACCCTCCCTGACAGGAATGATCGCGGGTAGAGCCTGCAGCAGGATATCTGCCAGTGCGCTATCGAAGGTATATCGACCGCCGAGAATAAAAGCACCCTGATCGGGCGTGACCTGCGTCAGCGCGCCCGTTTCGCTGTCGGGCGGTACAAAAGGCTGTCTTTTCGCCGCGGGATGGGTGGCCAGACTAAAGGATTTGCCAGAGGTGAGAAATACACAGTCGCCGGTTTCCAGTAACAGAGGCTGCTGGTCTCCGTCAACCGCTACCCAGCAGCAACCTTCCACGACACAGTAGCATTTGATGCCCTGATGAGGCGCAAACACCAGCGCGGTCTGTGCTTCCACTGGAAAACCGCCTGAGATAGCCCCCTGCAATCTGAGCAGAGTAAGCACTTCGGAAAGTGGATCCATAAAATTCCGTACGATCTGCATAAAATTACCTCGTTATAGCAGAGACCGTACCATTATTCATATTTTAATCTGCTTATCACCGGGACGTTGTTGTCCCATACCATCGATAAGGGGATTGTAATGAATGTGTTCATAACAGGTGCAAGCGGGTTTATCGGTATGGCGATCGCCGCAGAGCTGATTCAGGCGGGTCATCATGTCACCGGACTGGCTCGTTCGGAGCAGACTGTTCAGCGTCTCAATCGTATTGGCGCGGACGCGCACCGGGGTGAACTGAAGAATCTTCTGAGTCTGACCGTGGGTGCCCGCGCCGCTGACGCGGTGATCCACTGCGCTTATGACCACGCTTTTTCTCACCCGCAGGACACGGCAATGCAGGAAATGCAGGCAATTGCAGCCTTAGGTAAGGGGTTACTGGATTCGACGCGACCATTACTTATCACTTCAGTTGCGGCCATGGGCAGTCCCGCACCGGGTCAGCTTGCCAGCGAGGATTTTTACGACCCGTCGACGCAAAATCCGCGCAAATCGACCGAAATCGCGGCAGCCCAGGTCGCAGACAGTGGCGTCAATGTTTCCATCATCCGGTTGCCTCAAGTGCACAACGAGGTAAAACAGGGGTTCGTCTCAGCGTTAATCCAGCTGGCGCGAGAAAAAGGCGTTTCAGCCTATGTGGAAGAGGGAACCAATCAATGGGCTGCGGCGCATGTTGCTGATGTTGCCTCACTTTATCGGACAGTACTTGAGAAAGCGCTGCCTGGGCAGCGTTACCATGCCGTTGCGGAACAGGGCATCTCATTGCGCAACATTGCCGAAGACATCGGAGCGGGCCTGGGTGTTCCTGTCGTGCAACTGACCCGCGAAGAAGCCAGTGCCCACTTTGGCTGGCTGGCGCTGTTCGTTACCATGGATATGCGTGCATCAGCAGAATTAACCCGGCAGCGTACCGGCTGGCAACCTTCGCATCCGGGTTTACTGCAGGATCTGGAACGCTACTTCAGATTAGCGTAACACCATAGCGGCACAGCAGCCTCCTTAGTTATGCGCAGGGCACGGCCGTCGCTGCGGCGCGTTACGGCGCGTGACACCCTCCATCGCCCAGCAAACTCACCACAACAAGAAGCCCGCTCAGGTTTCCCTGAGCGGGCTTCTTTGAATCTGGCTCCTCTGACTGGACTCGAACCAGTGACATACGGATTAACAGTCCGCCGTTCTACCGACTGAACTACAGAGGAATCGTTGGAACGAGGCGAATATTAGCGATGCCGATCCCCGTTGTCAA
>NZ_VOQX01000231.1:0-1711 GCF_016643525.1 Pantoea sp. Morm
GGTGGTGTTTATCGCCGGTGCGCTGGTGGGCATGCTGGCCGGACCGGGACCGGCGATGCTGGCCGAGATGTTCCCGACCAGCGTGCGTTACACCGGGCTGGGGCTGGCCTATTCGCTCTCCAACGCGCTGTTTTCCGGCTGCGCAGGTCTGATCATTACCGGCCTGATGAAGCAAACCGGCAATGCCGACATTCCCGCCTGGTATGTGATGGCCACCGCCGTAGTGAGTTTTATCGCGCTGCTTTCGCTCAATAAGGACGATCACCGCAGACCCCTTTAACATCATGCTGCTTCATTCCTGCCCCTCATGCGATGCAGCCTTGCCAGGGTGAGCGCTCGCCCTCACCCGTATTGGCGCCGCCGGTTAGTCTGTTGACAATCAGCCCGATTAATAGTTGTATTATACAACCTTATAACCACTGGGCGTTTGTACCATGACCACTGAATCGTTAGTTAATCAGATACGTTCCGCCTCCCGACTGATGGTACGTGAACTCGGGTTTATGCGCCCGACGCTGGCGGCAACGGACTATTCGCCTTCTGCTGTCCACACGCTGCTGGAGATGGAAACCCAGGGCACAGTGACGGCTGCACAGTTAGTGGACTTGCTCGGTCTGGAAAAATCGAGCGTCAGCCGCATGCTGGCCAGACTGGTGGCGGCTGGTGAAGTGCAGGAAATCGCTGACGGCAGTGATGCCAGGATTAAAAGGCTGAAACTGACTGCGCAGGGGATGGCTACCGTTGCCAGAGTCAATCAGTACGCGGCACAACGGGTGCTGGCCGCGCTGGCCGGGCTTGAACCGGCACAGCAGCGCACGGTAGCGCAGGGACTGAGCGCTTATGCTGACTCCGTGCGCCGCTGTCGGACCGGCACGCAGCCCCTTCCCTCAGGTGCCATCGACATCGTCAGCGGTTACCGGCCCGGGATGATCGGCCGCATCGCCGAAATGCACGGCCGTTACTATGCCCGGCATCATCAGTTTGGTCACTATTTTGAAGGCAAAGTCGCCAGCGGGCTGGCAGAGTTTGCCGGACGGCTGGGAAGTGAGCGCAATCAAATCTGGCTGGCAGTGCATAACGATAATATTGTCGGTTCAGTGGCGATTGACGGAGAGGATCTTGGCAATAATCAGGCCCATCTGCGCTGGTTTATTCTTGACGAGACGTGTCGCGGTAGCGGCATCGGGCGACGCTTGCTTCATGAGGCTGTGGCGTTCTGCGATCGTCAGCGCTTTAGCGCAACGCAACTGTGGACCTTCAGTGGGCTGGATGCGGCCAGACGACTCTACGAGCAGGCAGGCTTCACCCTGACGCGCGAGTGGCAGGGCGATCAGTGGGGCAAAATCATGACTGAACAGCACTTCACGCGATGATGGCCGGGAAAGATTATCAACGGCTGATGCACTGCCGTTTCACCACCGCGTCAGGCCAGAGAAATAGCCGGATTAATGCGGAAAAACAGGTTTGAATATGAATTTCGGGTTAAGTAATAAATGGCATTAAATAAACGCAAGCTGGATTTTAAAATTATCCGGCAAAAAACCTCAGCAGTCTGCAATAACAAAACCCCGGCACATCAGTGTACCGGGGATAACCAACACTACCAGTTAAATTTATTACTATCTTCCCACTCTTTGACTTCTTTCTCTGCTTGATCTTTACCGTAGCCGTAGCGCTCCTGAATGCGGCCGACTAATTGATCGCGTTTCCC
>NZ_VOQX01000232.1:0-1706 GCF_016643525.1 Pantoea sp. Morm
TCTGCTGCGCCATACTGCCCCACGGTGCGCTAAAGGCGAGAAAATAGACCGGATCGCCGTTGCTCAGCGTGCCGGTGCCATCAATACCGGCGATAAACGGATAGTGGCTACCGGCGCTGTAATGGGCACCGGCAGCTCTCGCTTTCGCCAGCTGGCTGATGGCGGCGGCCTTCACCGTCACCACCACATGCTGTTCATCGGCCTGCGGTGGCGGGAAATCGCCCCATACCGGTTTCTCACCTGCGGCACTGACAATAGCTGCTTTCATGTTTCACCTTCAGTTCATCGGATAATATGTGTAATATGCACACATTAGGCCTGCTCTGGGATGACGTCAATGAAAAGCGTGCAAAATACACATAATAATGCCGGCTTCGATGATTTGCACAACGCGCTGCTGATGATCGTCGGCACCTTTAATCGTCCGCAACGCGATGAATTATTAATAAAAGAGTCCGGTATCCAGCTGGATCGCGCCCTGTTTCCGCTGCTGATCCAGATTGGCCGTTTTGGTCCCCTCGGCGTGGTCGAGCTGGCCGATCGCGCCGGGCGCGATTACACCACTGTCAGCCGCCAGGTGGCGAAGCTGGAAGAGCTGGGGCTGGCGCAGCGGCAGAAAAATGCCAGAGACAAGCGGATCAATGAGGCGGTGATCACGGCGGCGGGAAAAGCGATGACGGATAAAATCGACGCGGCACGCACCCAGATTTATCAGCAACTGTTCGCTGGCTGGCCAGCTGAAGAGCGCGCTGAGTTAACGCGCCTGTTACAGCGCTTCGTCGGCGATTTCATGGCGGTGGATCGACAGCCGCAGCTGGATTAAGCGTGGCTGTAGCGCTCGGTTTCCGGCAGCCAGCGCTCGATCAGCGCCTGAGCCTGTTCGGGATAATGCTGGTGGATATGGCGCGCCACGCGCTGAACTTCCGGAATCATGCTTTGATCGCGCAGTAAATCGGCAACTTTAAACTCGGCGTTGCCGGTCTGGCGCGTGCCGAGCAATTCACCCGGACCGCGAATCTCCAGATCGTGCTGGGCGATGACAAAACCGTCGTTGCTGTCGCGTAGCACCTGCAGGCGTTTCTGCGCGGTTTTACTCAGCGGCGCTTTGTACAGCAGCACGCAGTGTGAAGCGACGGCACCGCGGCCAACGCGTCCGCGCAGCTGATGCAGCTGCGCCAGACCAAGCCGTTCCGGGTTTTCGATGATCATCAGGCTGGCGTTGGGCACATCGACGCCGACCTCAATCACCGTGGTGGCCACCAGCAGCTGGATTTCATTGGCCTTGAACGCCGCCATTACCGCCTGTTTCTCCGCCGGCTTCATACGCCCGTGCACCAGACCGACCTGCAGGTCCGGCAGCGCCACTTTCAGCTCCTGCCAGGTGGCTTCCGCCGCCTGCGCTTCCAGCACGTCGGATTCATCGATCAGCGTACACACCCAATAGGCCTGACGGCCTTCATGGCAGGCGCTTTGCACCCGGGCGATGATGTCGCTGCGGCGGGTATCGGGAATTGCCACCGTGGTCACCGGCGTACGGCCCGGCGGCAGTTCGTCAATGGTTGAGGTATCGAGATCGGCATAGGCCGTCATCGCCAGGGTGCGCGGAATCGGGGTGGCGGTCATGATCAGCTGATGCGGATGGAAACCCTGCTCTTCGCCTTTTTCCCACAGCGCCAGCCGCTGATGCACGCCGAAACGGTGCTGCT
>NZ_VOQX01000233.1:0-1665 GCF_016643525.1 Pantoea sp. Morm
TTTGTCGGCATTGAACTGGTGGGTACGGCGGCGGCGGAGACCAAAGATCCGCATAAAGTTCTGCCGCGTGCCATCAACGCGATCCCGCTGCGCATCATCATGTTTTACGTGCTGGCGCTGCTGGTGATCATGGCGGTGACGCCGTGGAACCAGGTCATGCCGGATCGCAGTCCATTCGTTGAAATGTTTGTGCTGATTGGCCTGCCGGCCGCTGCCAGCATCGTTAACTTTGTGGTGCTAACCTCCGCGGCCTCCTCAGCCAACAGCGGCATTTTCTCCACCAGCCGCATGCTGTATGGTCTGGCGGAACAGGGCGTGGCGCATAAGGCGTTTGGCCGTCTCTCGGCGCGCGCGGTGCCGACCACCGGCCTGTTCTTCTCCTGCCTGTGTCTGCTGGCTGGCGTGGCGTTGATCTACCTGATTCCGGATGTGATGACGGTCTTCACCATGGTGACCACGGTTTCGGCGATTCTGTTTATGTTTGTCTGGACCATTATCCTGTGCAGCTATCTGGCCTACCGCAAACAGCATCCGCAGCGGCATGCGGCGTCACGCTTCAAAATGCCACTCGGCAAGCTGATGTGCTGGGTGTGCATGGCTTTCTTTGCCTTTGTGCTGGTGCTGCTGACGCTGCAGGAAGATACCCGCCAGGCGCTGATGGTGACGCCACTGTGGTTTGTGGTGCTGACCATGGGCTGGCTGCTACGCCGGCGTAAAGCCTGATCCACCTAAACGAACAGGCCCGGTTATCCGGGCCTGTTCGTTATAAGCGTTCCGTGAATTTGTGCCACGCCTGCGCCAGCGACGGCCGCAGCGAATCTTCCCGCTGTGGTGCTGCTGCCGGCGCTGCGGCGGAACCGAGATTAAAGGTAAAGGTGTAATCCGGCTCTTCCCCCATGCGCAAATCCACGATCAGCGTGTCGTTGCCCTGCTGGCGCATGGCATAGAAACCATGGCTGAACCACGCAACGCGTTCGGCGTGCCACTGGCCTTTAAACGGGGCAAAAAGCGCGGGATGACGATCGTACCAGCGGATCTGTAAGGGACGATCGGGCGACAGCAGCGACCACCATGCTTCCCCGTAGCGCTGCGGCGTGATAATTACCGTGCGCCACACCAGCGTGTTGAACGCGGTGGGCGTCACCAGCAGTTGCTGCGGCTGCACGGCCTGCTGCGTCAGCTGGTGCTCAATATGTCGGGTAGCAACACTTTGCGCCACCATGCTCCAGCCCAGGTACAGCGTACTGATGAGCAATCCGGCCTGATTCCAGCGTAGCCCGCACGCATCCCGCCGCCACAGTGCGACGATCAGGGCGATCAGCAGCGGTAGCGTGTAGAGCGGATCGATGATGAACATGCTGCCGATGGCGAACGGGTAATCGGTCAGCGGCAGTCCGAGCTGCGTGCCGTACACCGTGGTCAGGTCCAGCAGCGGATGCGTGATCAGTGCCAGCCAGATGGCGAGGCACCAGGCGCGCCAGTGCTGCCGGCTGCGCGTCGCGCCAGCCACCAGCCAGCCAGGTAACGGTGCCACCAGCGTCAGCCACAGCAGCGCGTGGCTCTCGGTGCGGTGCAGCGTCATGTTGCGAATGGCATCGCCGTGGTCGATAAACACGTCGAGGTCCGGCAGCGTGCCCGCGACCGCCCCCGCCAGTGCCGCCTGCC
>NZ_VOQX01000234.1:0-1662 GCF_016643525.1 Pantoea sp. Morm
CGGCTGCTGGAGGAAGCCGGCATCGGTTTGGATGAAATTAAAGTGGTGTACACGCCGCCGAAATATCCGCTCACAGCCAGCGATTATCTGGCCGTTGATGCCTGGATGATGTGGGATCCGCTGCTGAGTGCCGCAGAAAGCAACGCCGATTTGCGCGTACTGGAGAAGGGCGAAGGCCGGGTGCGTAACCACCAGTTTTATCTGGCGCGCCATGATTATGTGCAGCAGCATGACGATATCGTGCAGCAGCTGGTAACGAGCCTGCAGCAAACCGGGACCTTTATTGATCATCATCGCCATGAAGCCGCCACTATGCTGGCGCAGGAACTGGGGCTGGAGTTCGCAGCCGTTGAACGCGCCTTATCCCGTCGCAGCCACCAGACCCGGGCCATGGTTTTCCACGTCATCAAAGAACAGCAAACTATCGCTGACCGCTTTTATGCGCTCGGTTTGATTCATAAACCGGTGCGCGTGCGCGATGCAGTGTGGCAGTCGCCCAGACAGACGGCGCTTATGGCATAGAGGCTACAGTAAAAGTTATCCACGTTTTCTGTGGATAACACATTGAATATCGTCTGGCTAAATCCCCGTTTTTCTCACGGCAGCATGAGAATTAACTGTCAAACTCGGGCGATTTCAGCCTGAAATCCTGTAGATAAAAATCATATTTTCAAACAGTTAGAGGTGAAATCGCCATGGCGAATGTCGCCTGATCCCGGCAGATTTCGTTAGGGATTATCCCTGCTGCTTTCACTGTCGATTCCGCATCCAGCAGCCTTGGCCATTATCAAAGCCTCAACCGGCGATGGCGCTGGTTCATCGTATTACATTACTGAGCTGGCGATTTCAGCCTGAAATTCCGGCTAAGGTTGATTTGATTTCATGCACTTAGCGCTGAAATTCCGCTGGCGAAGGGTGAAATTACGGGGGAAAAATCAGGTGGGTGAGGTAACAATCTGTAGCGGCACGGTTCAGGATGTATGGGGTTGTGCTGCTACAGATTGCTGGCCTTCAGAAGTAAACGCTACTACTGATTGAGATACTTATTCAGCGTCTCGGTGATAACGCGATCCAGCTCTTCCTGTAACTCTCTGGACTGGCGGTTAAACTCGTAGCTAAACATGCGTCCGCGCGTTTTCTTGCGGGCGTAACGGTCTTTATCCGCGAAGGTCCACAGCGGTGTCGCCACCACTTTATCTTTAGCCGGCGCCTGCACCAGCGTCTGGCTGCCGTTACGGACCAGCCGCAGGATGCCATTCTTGACTTCATCTTCCGCCAGGCCTTCACGCGCACAGACACTGTCCACATCCATACCGATGGTTTCAATCAGAGCATCGACCGTCTGACCGGTTTCCTGCAGTTTTTCGTAGGCCTGCAGCAGCGTTTTGTAGTCAGGATAGGTCAACTCTGAATGGTTCGGGAACAGGGTGACCAGCTCCAGCGGCACACTGGCAGCTTGCAGCGCGCGGGTCACTTTTGCCTGAGACAGCCCTTCACTCTGCGCAATCTCTTTTTGCGACAGGCCGCTGTCTTTAAGGGACATCAAACGCATGCCGACTTCACGCAGATTATGCTCACGCGCGGTCTGGATATCCTGCGCCAGACGACGGGCTTCTTCGGCAGAGATGGCAACGTCGGTAACCAGCACATCCAGCCCGGTTT
>NZ_VOQX01000235.1:0-1644 GCF_016643525.1 Pantoea sp. Morm
GCATCAATTTTTGGCTCGATTTCATCACTATCATCTATAAGGTCATAGTCCTGACCAAAATATATCGTAATGAAACAGCCTAGCTCATTGAAATTTGAACGGTTCATGTCAGGCCTTAGGAAACGCAGTAAGAATAAAATAGGGTTTTCCATGCCACTGCTCAAAACGAAGCACCAGCCGAACCCTATAGCAGCGAATAACGTCCGGGGAACCACGACGAATCATGATACCTGTCTGAGTGGCAAAAATTCTCTCCAGCTCCATTTTGGCATTCATTCCGGGAGGGAGATGTTTTACCCACATTTCTATCTGGTGGCTATTGTCCCTGATTACCTGACTAATTAGCTGCTCCGCCTCATTCACTGTCCTGAAGCTACTGGTCGCGTAAAGAGAGGGCCTGCGTTCCAGCCTGGCAACTAACTCTTCAGCTGTTTTACCAATATGGCGTTCAAGCGTGTGTCCGCCAGTGCTGCCCGCTAGCGCTTCATGAACCGCCAGGTTGATGCGACCAGAGCGAACAGCAGCAACGCGCACGGCTCCTGCCGCAAACGCGAAACTCATGGGAATCGCAACATCCACCGTCATGCCTACATGTAGGGCGGTTTGGCTATCCGCCCCTAAGGTTTCTGCGAGCTTCACGGCTGAATGATACGTATCAGTGCTGACATTGCGACCTGTCCAGACCTGTCGTAATGAGGCCTGTATGGTATCAAGTCCATGTGTACCGACAACAATACAACCAGCTTTGGTCAACATCGTGGGTTCTGGAACCACGCACATAGCACCAGCACCGAACATTTCTGCCACACCACCGATAAGTCCCAGTCCACCAAAAAGACGATTGCTGAGTGTTTCTCCTTCGCTGATATTTTTGTCTGATAGCACAGCCGCCATGTGCACAGGCGATACAGCAATTTTCAATCCATCATTTTCATCCATAAAACGCATCTCCGTTTGAAAAAATTCCATTTTGGCCAATCAGTAGTGCGACAGCATCACGATGTTTACTCTTTGATTCATTACAGTGGGTTTACGACCGCAACCATCACTCGCGCAGTATCGCCATGACGATAATGTCGTGGTACTCGCCCTCGCGCAGGCAGGCTTTGCGCTTCACGCCTTCCTGCTTAAAGCCCAGGCGCTGATACAGACGCAGCGCGCGCTGGTTGTCGTGAAACACTTCCAGCTCAACGCGTATTACGCCCAGCCAGTTAAAGGCATAGTCGATACCGGTGCGGATCAGCCGCTCACCGATGCCGCGACCGCTAAACGCCGGATCGACGCCAATACCAAAGCTGATGCTGTGGCGCGTACGCGGCCGCTGTTCGGTAAACAGCGTCAGCTCGCCCACCATCTGCCCGTCGATTTCCGCCACAAAGCCGATATGGCCTTCGCTGTTCATCGGCTCGAATTTTTTCTGCCAGGTGGCGACGCTGGGAAACGGCAGCTGCGTGGTCCAGCGATACACCTCGGGATGACTGTATAAACGTTGATAGGCGGCGGCATCGCCCGGTTCACGTCCGCGAATCTGCAAATCCATGTCGATAATCCCTGTTCAGTTGCACTAAGCTGTTAACTCTCACCGATCGGAAAGAGTGGCCTTATGTTGTATCGTCGTTTTGAACGTTTTATCAATATTTTTCA
>NZ_VOQX01000236.1:0-1611 GCF_016643525.1 Pantoea sp. Morm
GCTATCCCCGCCCGGCGATGCCCGCTTCCACCAGGCAGGCTTTGAGCACACCGAACGCATCCTGGCACTGGCGCTCATCCACGCAGGCGTAACCGAGCAGCAGACCGCGTCGCTCCTGCGGATGCATATAGTATTGCGACAGCGGCCGCACCTTCACGCCGCGTCGTAGCGCCAGCGCGGCAATCGCCACATCATCACAGCCCGCGGGCAGATTCAGCACCAGATGCAGCCCGGCTTCATGATTGACCACCGGCATAAAGGCCGCGCCCAGGTAGCGCTCAATCAGCGTCATCATAAAGCGCCGGCGCTGACTGTAGAGTTTGCGCATGCGCCGGATGTGCGTCATGTAGTGGCCTTTCAGAATAAACTCCGCCAGCGCGCGCTGTACCAGCAAATGGCCGCCGCGGTAGAGTTCGGCCGCCGCCACGCGCAGCGGCTGCGCCAGCGCTTTTGGCACCACCAGATAGCCTAGACGCAGCGCGGGATAGAGCGTTTTACTGAAGGTGCCCATATAGATCACCGGCGCATCCGGTTCAAAGCCCTGCAGTGAGGGAAATGGCTGGCCGGCGAAGCGAAATTCGCTGTCATAGTCATCTTCCACCAGCCAGCTTTTATGTTTGCGCGCCAGGTCGAGCAGCTGTCTGCGCCGCTCCAGACTGAGATGCACACCCAGCGGATACTGGTGTGACGGTGTCACAAAAATCATCTTCGGCGCTTTGCTGCGCGGTGCCAGCTCCGGGATAATGCCCTGTTCATCCACCGCTTTGGCCTGAATTTTTAGCCCGTTAATGCGTAACAGGTTGCGCGTGCCCCAGTAGCCTGGCTCCTCGATCCACACCGGATCGCCCGCGTCGCACAGCACGCGCGTCACCAGATCCACCGCCTGATGAATGCCTTCGGTAATGATGATTTGATCGGCGTCGGCACGCACCGAGCGCGCTACGCTGAGATACTCAGCCAGCGCCTGGCGCAGCTGCGGGCAGCCGCCGTTGCTGCTGTAAATCAGCCGCTCGATGTCGGGTTCGCGATTCAGGCGCGACTGAATCTGGCTAAACAACTTATGCGGAAACTCACGCACATCCGGCGCGCCGGGCACAAACGCACCCCACTGATAAGGCGAGGCATTGGCGTGACCGAGCAGCGTGGCGCCGCGTTTTGAAATCGCCGCCGGTTTACTCATCAGGGGTTCACTGAGCGGCAGCGCTGGCGCGCTGTTGAGGCACCCTTCCGGCAGGTTTTCTGCAATCCAGGTGCCGCTGCCGGTGCGCGCGCTGACATATCCCTGCGCGACCAGATTTTCATAAACGTTTAGCACCGTATTACGCGACACCGCCAGCTCGCGCGCTAAATCACGCGTCGCCGGCAGGCGTGAGCCGCGCGGGAAAATGCCCTCTACAATCGCCGCCTGCATGCAGTGCAGCAGGCGCTGCTGCAGCGTGCCTTCCGCGACAAACTGTAGTCGTTCCAATACATGATCGGCGTACAAACTCCGCAATTGGCTCCATCCTTCTCAGTGAAATTGGCTCTGGCAACCGCGCTCAGTGCAGGCATAAATAAGCGTGTTTGTCGTGATTTGTAAAGACGCTTATCGCTAAGGAAAGGTTATGGAAG
>NZ_VOQX01000237.1:0-1607 GCF_016643525.1 Pantoea sp. Morm
GCGCAGCACCTGGCCGTTATGCCTGTGGGCATCCGGCAGCAGCGGCACGATGTGCTGCTGGCGCAACGCCAGTAGCTGGCGCGTAAGCGTCAGCCACGCCTGGCCTGCGGGATTTTCCACTTTGCGCCAGTCCAGTTTCGAACGCGTGAAGGTCTCTTCAGCGTTGGGATCCGGTACCGTATCGTCATGACCGGCGTGACCGGTAAACTCGCGCGCACGTCCTTCGCGCACCGCTTTCGCCAGATCGCCGTGGAAATCGGTAAAGAACAGGAATGGGTTGGTTTCACCGTACTCTTCGCCCATAAACAGCAGCGGAATATGCGGTGACAGCAGCAGGGTGGCGAGCAGCACTTTGGTGCGATCGGTACCGGCCAGGCTAATCAGGCGTTCGCCCTGGGCGCGATTGCCCACCTGATCGTGATTCTGGATGAAATCGACAAACGCGACCGGCGGCTGGCCTGCGCTGGGTACGCCGCGCCGCTGGCCACTCTGTGGTGACAGCTCGCCCTGATAAGCAAAGCCCTCGGTGAGAATGCGCGCGATTAATTTCTCCGGTACGTCGGCAAAATCCTGGTAATACGCGTGCGTCTCGCCGGTGGCAAAGACGTGAATGGCATTATGAAAATCGTCGTTCCATTCACCGCTGAACAGTGGCGCGTTACCGTCCGCATCGCGCGGATGCAGGAAGATCACGTTGCGGCTGTCTTCGGTGGTGAGATGGATCGGGCGAGAGTGGATTTCGCTGCGAATGCGTTCGGCAATCTCGATCAGCACATGCTTGCTGGACGTATCCTCAATCTGGTCGATGGCATCGAAGCGCAGGCCGTCGAGGTTAAACTCTTTCAGCCAGTAGAGCGGTGCTTCGACGATATAACGCCGCGCGGCATCAACATCGTAAGCAATCCCGGCGCCCCACGGCGTCATGCGCTCTTCGTGGAAAAAGGCCGGTGCCAGCAGCGGCAGGTAATTGCCTTCCGGACCAAAGTGGTTGAGCACAATATCCAGCACCACCGACAGTCCCAATGCGTGCGCGGCATCGACAAAGGCTTTGAAATCATCTGGTGAGCCATACGCCGCGTGCGGCGCATACAGCAGAACGCCGTCATAGCCCCAGCCGCGCGTGCCGCCAAACTGCGATACCGGCAGCACTTCGATCATGGTGATACCGAGGTCGGCCAGCGCGGGGAGTTTTTCGATAGCCGCGCGGAAGGTGCCTTCGGCGGTAAAGGTGCCGATGTGCAACTCGTAGACCACCGTTTCGTGCCACGGCCGTCCCTGCCAGTCACGCTGTTGCCAGTCGTAATGGTGAGGGTCGATAACCAGAGAAGGGCCGTTGACATCGGCGCGTTGTGCCCGCGCGGCCGGATCGGGCACCATGCTGCCATCGGCCAGCTCGTAGTGATATTCGCTGCCGTGACCAGGCCCGCGCAGCGTCAGGCTGAACCAGCCATCCTGCTGCCGCTGCATGGCATGCTGCTGACCATCGGCGTGAAGGGTAATTTGCTGCTGACCGGGTGCCCAAAGGCGAAACCGCACGCTGCCGTCAGCAAGGATTTCAGCACCCCAGGATTTTTCCAACGTTGTGGATTCCATTCTATTGCCTCGTT
>NZ_VOQX01000238.1:0-1590 GCF_016643525.1 Pantoea sp. Morm
GTTAAACACTGAAACTGTGGGTCATTATCATGCGCTCCCTTGGTTTTATGTTGTCACCGTGCCCTGAGACGACATCAATTAAAGTCGGTGATTACCCTGCCGGCAAAGCACCGACTCTATTCAGGCTCGATAATGGCAGTTGTCAGTTAAGGCACTCCCAGCACCGGCATTTCAGACGGGGATAATGATTTCGTCCCCTGCCCTTCTACTCTCAATAAGCGCCATCGCGTTTCAGTACGACACCCACTGTCTTAAACAGGATCGCGATGTCATTCCACAGCGACCAGTTTTTGACATACCACGAATCGAAATAGACGCGCGTTTCATAGTCAACGTCGTTACGACCGCTAACCTGCCACAATCCCGTCATGCCGGGTTTCGCCATCAGGTAATAATCAACATCACCGGCATAACGACAGAGTTCGTCTTCAATCACTGGACGTGGGCCCACCAGGCTCATGTCGCCGCGTACTACATTCCACAGCTGCGGCAGTTCATCCAGACTGGTTTTACGGATGAAGTGGCCAACTTTGGTAATACGCGGGTCATTCTTCAGTTTGAAATCTTTATCCCACTCGGCGCGAGCGACCGGATCGGTGCGCAGGACTTCCTCAAGCACCTCTTTCGAGTTGATCACCATCGAACGGAATTTAAGGCATTTGAATTTACGTCCGTTCAGGCCGACACGTTCATGACCGTAAATCGGTGGGCCGCCATCGCGTCCAACCATAAAGCCGAGGACCAGCAGCGCCGGTGACAGCGCAATAATGATGCCGAGTGCGCCGACGATGTCGAAAGCACGTTTCAGGAAGCGCGAAGTGCGTTTCGCCAGATTATTGTTCACGCGCAGAATCATCACTTCATGGCTGAAGATGTAGGCCATGTCGGTACCGTAAAGGGGCACGCCGCGCAGAGTTGGAATCACTGAGACTGAACGGCAGTTATGCATTGCCAGCATTTTCAGCCAGTTGTCACGATGCTGGCTCTGTTCAAACTCCACCGCCACGATGAACTGGGTTTCGCTGTGCGTCAGCTGCCACAACTCTTGTTCGTTGTGCAGCACCGGTACGCCAGAGATGCTGGCCTGCGGACAGCTGCCATCCACATCGAAAAAGGCAATCACATCAAAACCCATCACCTCTTCACTCTGCAGCGCCTGCCAGGCTTCCTGCGCATTACGACTGCTACCGATGATGATGGTTTGTTTTTTCCACATACCGAAGTGATTCAGTACGCGTTTAGAGATGGCGCGCGCCAGCGGAATTAATATCAACGCCAGAATCCAGGTGGTGACCCAGACAAAACGCGACAACTGCCATTGCGATAATGCTGAAATTGACAAATCGATGACAGAGAAAATGAGAATGGTACGAAAGATCTCTTTCAGCTCAAACCAGAAGGGTTTGCGATAGGTATAATGGCGCAGGCGAACCCAGAACCAGCCTGTACAAATTAAGGACAGACAGACATGGGTGGCGATTTTTAAGTTGAGGTCTTTTTCAGAAATATCTGCCAGTGGAGAATCGGCGAACGAATTAATCAGCGCGAGTGCAATAAACAATGCCGCGTTGAAACAAATTAAATCCGAGC
>NZ_VOQX01000239.1:0-1540 GCF_016643525.1 Pantoea sp. Morm
GACGACCTTCGGGTTATGAGCCCGACGAGCTACCAGGCTGCTCCACCCCGCGTCCGAAAACGTGGCGAATATTACGCCGATCTTGCGAAAAATGGACCTGGTCCCCCACTTTTAAAAGTCCGGATTGAGGCTAACCAGGATGAACAAAGAGATCTTAGCTGTAGTAGAAGCCGTTTCTAACGAAAAAGCCCTGCCACGTGAGAAAATCTTCGAGGCGCTTGAGAGCGCTTTGGCCACTGCGACTAAAAAGAAGTATGAGCAAGAGATCGAAGTGCGCGTCAGCATTGACCGTCGCAGCGGTGATTTCGATACTTTCCGTCGCTGGCAGATTGTGGAAGAAGTAACACAGCCGACTCGTGAAATTACGCTGGATGCGGCCCGCTTTGAAGACGAAGCGTTCAATCTGGGCGAATACGTTGAAGACCAGATCGAATCTGTCACCTTCGACCGTATCACCACCCAAACCGCTAAACAGGTTATCGTGCAGAAAGTCCGTGAGGCTGAGCGCGCGATGGTGGTTGATCAGTTCCGTCAGCACGAAGGTGAAATCATCACCGGCGTGGTGAAGAAAGTAAACCGCGACAGCATCTCACTCGATCTGGGCAGCAATGCTGAAGCCGTGATCGGACGTGAAGATATGCTGCCACGTGAAAACTTCCGCCCAGGCGACCGTATTCGCGGCGTGTTATATGCCGTTCGCCCGGAAGCGCGTGGTGCACAGCTGTTTGTCACCCGTTCTAAGCCAGAAATGCTGATCGAACTGTTCCGCATTGAGGTGCCAGAAATCGGTGAAGAAGTTATCGAGATCAAAGCGGCAGCGCGCGATCCAGGTTCACGCGCTAAAATCGCGGTGAAAACCAACGATAAACGTATTGATCCGGTCGGTGCTTGTGTGGGTATGCGCGGTGCGCGTGTCCAGGCTGTATCAAGCGAGCTGGGTGGCGAGCGAATTGATATCGTGCTGTGGGACGATAACCCGGCACAATTCGTCATTAACGCCATGGCGCCAGCCGATGTGGCGTCAATTGTGGTGGATGAAGACAATCACACCATGGATATCGCTGTTGAAGCCGGCAATCTGGCTCAGGCGATCGGCCGTAACGGCCAAAACGTGCGTCTGGCTTCCCAACTGAGTGGTTGGGAACTGAACGTGATGACCGTCGATGATCTGCAGGCTAAGCATCAGGCTGAAGCCCACGCAGCGATCGATATGTTCACCAAACATCTCGACATCGACGAAGAGTTCGCCACCGTACTGGTGGAAGAGGGCTTCTCTTCGCTGGAAGAATTGGCTTATGTGCCAATCAACGAGTTGCTGGAAATCGACGGCCTCGACGAAGAGACCATTGAAGCCCTGCGTGAACGAGCAAAAAATGCGTTGACCACCCTGGCATTAGCGAAAGAAGAGAGCCTTGGTAATCAGGAGCCCGCTGAGGATCTTCTGAATCTTGAGGGCCTGGATCGTGCGCTGGCGTATCGCCTGGCGTCCAAAGGCGTTTGCACGCTGGAAGATCTCGCTGAGCAAGGTGTTGACGATCTG
>NZ_VOQX01000024.1:0-65927 GCF_016643525.1 Pantoea sp. Morm
CGAATAACATGAAGTCGAGCAACGTGATGCTGGGGCAAAATTTAAAGATTCCACAATCCTGATGAGGGGCTGCGCGCAGCCCATACCTGATAAGGATCACCACCATGCCAATACAGATTTTACCGCCCCAGCTGGCGAACCAGATTGCCGCCGGCGAAGTGGTTGAGCGCCCGGCTTCGGTCGTAAAAGAGCTGGTGGAGAACAGCCTCGATGCCGGAGCGACGCGCATTGAGGTGGATATTGAAAAGGGCGGCGCAAAGCTAATCCGCATCCGCGACAACGGCTGCGGTATTGCCAGAGATGAGCTGGCGATGGCGCTGGCCCGTCACGCCACCAGCAAGATCGCCTCGCTGGATGACCTGGAGGCGATTGTCAGCCTCGGCTTTCGCGGCGAAGCGCTGGCGAGTATCAGCTCGGTGTCGCGTCTGACGCTGACATCGCGCACCGCCGATCAGCAGGAAGCCTGGCAAGCCTACGCCGAAGGACGCGATATGTCGGTGACAGTCAAACCCGCCGCGCACCCGGTGGGCACCTCGCTGGAAGTGCTCGATCTGTTTTACAACACGCCTGCCCGCCGTAAATTCATGCGCACCGAAAAAACCGAATTCACCCATATTGATGAGGTGATTCGCCGCATTGCGCTGGCGCGTTTCGACGTGGCCATTTCACTGACGCACAACGGTAAGCTGGTGCGCCAGTATCGCGGCGTGACGCAGGAGGCGCAGCGCGAGCGGCGTCTGGGCGCCATTTGCGGTACCCCTTTTATGCAGCATGCGCTGCGCATTGACTGGCAGCACGACGATCTGGCGCTGCGCGGCTGGGTAGCCGATCCGGCCGGTTCGCGTCAGGTTACCGACCTGCAGTACTGCTACGTTAACGGTCGCATGATGCGCGACAAGCTGATTAATCACGCCATCCGCCAGGCCTATCAAACCCAGCTCGGTGAAGATCAGCAGCCAGCCTATGTGCTATATCTGGAGATTGACCCGCACCAGGTGGATGTCAACGTGCATCCCGCGAAGCATGAGGTGCGTTTTCATCAGTCGCGTCTGGTGCATGACTTTATCTGGCAGGGCGTGATGAGCGTGCTGCAGGCCAGTCGCAGCGCCGAATTGCCGCTGACCCATGCCGAAGAGCCGCCGCCGCAGTGGCAGCCTGAGAACCGCCAGGCCGCCGGAGCGAATCACTTTGCCCAGCCGGCAACCGGCGCGCGCAGCGGTGGCAGCGCGGCATCCGGCGGCACGGGCGGCCAGTGGCAGCCGAAAGAGCCGGGCTATCGCGCGCGTGAAGGGGCGGTTTATCAGCAGCTGATAAAAACACCGGCGGCGGAGACGCCACGCGCACCGGCCGCTGAACCCGCGCCCGCGCCCGCGCCACGCCCGGCACCCGCGCGTGAAGCGCCGCTGGCCGCCCATACGCAAAGTTTTGGCCGGGTGCTCAGCGTGGTGCGCGAGCGCTATGCGCTGCTGGAGCGCGGGGAGACGTTGCAGCTGCTGTCATTAAGCGTGGCGGCGCGCTGGCTCAAACAGGCCCAGCTGCAACCCGGCGATGAGGGGCTCAAACCGCAGCCGCTGCTGATCCCGGTACGGCTGAAAATCGCTCACGAAGAGTTAAGCGTGATTGATGCCCAGGCGGCGCTGTTAAGCCAGATGGGCATTGATTTACAACGGGAAGGACAGCATGTGACGCTGCGCGCTGTCCCTTTACCGTTACGAACACAAAATTTACAAATCTTGATTCCAGACCTGTTAGGCTATCTCGCCCGGCAGCAAGAGGTTTCTGCTTCCGCACTGGCCCAGTGGCTGGCGCGACGCGACGATGCGGCAGAACCTCACTGGAATCACTCGCAGGCGATCACGCTGCTGGCAGAGCTCGAACGGCTCTGTCCGCATCTGCTGAAATCGCCGCCTTCAGGTCTGTTACAGACCCTTGAGATTGAGAGCGCGCTAAACGCGTTGAAGCATGAGTGAACTGAACCAGGCTAGCCGGCCAAAGGCAATTTTTTTGATGGGGCCGACCGCCTCCGGTAAGACGGCATTAGCCATTGCGCTGCGTCAGCAACTTCCGGTGGAACTTATTAGCGTTGACTCTGCCTTAATCTATCGCGGGATGGATATTGGCACGGCGAAACCGTCGGCACAGGAGTTGGCGCAGGCACCCCATCGCTTGCTGGACATTCGCGACCCGGCGGAAAGCTATTCCGCTGCTGAGTTTCGTCGCGATGCGCTGGCAGAAATGGCGGAGATTACCCAAAAAGGTAAGATTCCGCTGCTTGTTGGTGGAACCATGCTTTACTTCAAAGCGTTGCTGGAAGGATTGTCGCCGCTGCCCTCGGCCGATCCGGAAGTGCGTCAGCGAATAGAGCAAATGGCGGCGGAAAAAGGCTGGGAAGCCCTGCACCGCCAGCTGTGTGAAATCGATCCGGTCGCCGGTAGTCGTATTCATCCGAATGATCCGCAGAGACTTTCGCGAGCACTGGAAGTTTTTTTTATTTCGGGTAAAACTTTAACGGAACTGACAAAAACGGCCGGTGAAGCGTTACCCTACGATGTGTACCAGTTTGCTATCGCTCCGGCGAGCCGCGAACTGTTACACCAGCGCATCGCGTTGCGTTACGACCAGATGTTAGCGTCAGGTTTTGAAGCGGAGGCTCGGGCACTGTTTGCACGAGGTGATTTGCATACGGACATGCCTTCCATTCGCTGTGTTGGTTACCGTCAGATGTGGTCTTATCTGTCTGGCGAAATCGATTACGACGAAATGGTTTATCGGGGAATTTGCGCCACCCGGCAGCTCGCTAAACGCCAGATGACCTGGTTACGTGGCTGGCCCGACGTCCACTGGTTAGACAGTGACGCGCCAGAATTAGCGCGTAATGCGGTGCTTCAGGTTGTTAGTGCGTAGCAGGGATGATTGTGTACAATTGGTCCGTTATCGTGCGCAAATTTTTACGCAGTTTTTCTGAACCACGGTTCACAAAGTAACAAACAACAAGCATATAAGGAAAAGATAGAATGGCTAAGGGGCAATCATTACAAGACCCGTTTTTGAACGCATTGCGTCGTGAACGTGTACCGGTTTCGATCTATTTGGTGAATGGTATTAAGCTGCAGGGACAAATTGAATCCTTTGATCAGTTCGTCATTCTGTTGAAAAACACGGTAAGCCAGATGGTGTATAAGCACGCCATCTCTACAGTGGTTCCTTCTCGTCCGGTTTCGCACCATAGCAACAACGCGGGCGGCAGCGGTGGCAGTAACTACCACCATGGCGGAAGCAACCAGGGCGCTCAGTCGCAGCCACAACAAGACGGCGATAACGCAGAGTAATTCTGCACGGCCGTAAAGCCAGGGCTGGGGAGCGAGTGCGTTTTCCCGTCCTGGTTATTTTATTTTAGCGAGGTTATAGCTTGTTTGACCGTTATGATGCCGGTGAGCAGGCCGTACTGGTACACATCTGGTTCTCCCAAGACAAAGAGCTGGAAGATTTGCAGGAGTTTGAAACTCTTGTCTCTTCTGCGGGCGTCGATGCGCTGCAAGTGATTACCGGCAGCCGTAAAGCGCCACATCCCAAATATTTTGTCGGTGAAGGAAAGGCAGTTGAAATTGCCGATGCGGTGAAAGCGAGTGGAGCATCGGTCGTTTTATTCGATCATGCCTTATCCCCTGCTCAGGAACGTAATCTTGAGCGGCTGTGCGAATGTCGCGTAATCGATCGCACCGGCTTAATTCTCGATATTTTTGCCCAGCGCGCCCGCACCCATGAAGGGAAATTGCAGGTCGAGCTGGCACAGTTACGCCATCTTGCCACCCGTCTGGTGCGCGGATGGACACACCTTGAGCGGCAGAAAGGCGGTATCGGCCTGCGTGGACCGGGTGAAACCCAGCTGGAAACCGACCGTCGCTTACTGCGCGGCCGCATCAGCCAGATTCTGTCCCGCCTTGAACGCGTGGAAAAACAGCGTGAGCAGGGACGTCAGGCGCGTGCGAAAGCCGATGTGCCGACCGTCTCCCTGGTGGGCTACACCAACGCCGGCAAATCCACCCTGTTCAACGCCATCACTTCAGCCAACGTGTATGCTGCCAACCAGCTGTTCGCCACGCTGGACCCGACGCTGCGCCGCCTGAATGTGGCCGATGTCGGCGAAGTGGTGCTGGCGGATACGGTAGGCTTTATCCGTCACCTGCCGCATGACTTAGTGGCGGCGTTTAAAGCCACCCTGCAGGAAACCCGTCAGGCGTCGCTGCTGCTGCACGTGATTGACGCCGCGGATTTACGCGTCAATGACAACATTGATGCCGTAAACGAAGTGCTGGCAGAGATTGAAGCCGATGAGATTCCGGTGCTGCTGGTGATGAACAAGATCGATATGCTGGATGGCTTTGAGCCGCGTATCGATCGCGACGAAGAGAACCGGCCGACGCGCGTGTGGCTGTCGGCGCAGAGCGGTGCCGGTTTGCCGCTGCTGTGGCAGGCGCTGTCCGAGCGCTTAGCCGGTGAAGTGGCGCAGTATGATTTACGTCTGCCGCCGGAAGCGGGCCGCCTGCGCAGCCGCTTCTATCAGCTGCAGGCGATTGAAAAAGAGTGGAATGAAGAAGATGGCTGCGTAGGTTTGCAGGTGCGAATGCCGATTGTTGACTGGCGCCGCTTGTGCAAGCAGGAACCGCAGCTCGCCAGCTATATTGTTTGACCGTTGCCCAACTCATTTACCCCAAGACGTGCCCGGCACGTGGCAGGGTAAACTTATATACAATAAATGGAGTAGAGACATGGCGTGGAATCAGCCCGGAAATAACGGACAGGACCGCGACCCGTGGGGAAGCAGCAATAACCAAGGCGGCAACTCTGGGGGAAATAAAGGAGGTCGCGATCAGGGACCTCCTGATCTGGATGATATCTTCCGTAAGCTGAGTAAAAAACTCGGCGGACTGGGCGGTGGCAAACAGAGCGATAACGGCCAGCGCAGCGGCGGCAGCGGTGGCAAACTGGTTGGCATTGTCGCCGTGGCGGCAGTGGTCATCTGGGCAGCCAGTGGTTTCTACACCATCAAAGAAGCGGAGCGCGGGGTCGTGACGCGTTTCGGCAAATTCAGCCATCTGGTTGAGCCTGGCCTCAACTGGAAACCGACCTTTATCGATCAGGTGCGGGCCGTCAACGTCGAAGCGGTGCGTGAGCTGGCGGCGTCGGGCGTGATGCTGACTTCGGACGAGAACGTGGTGCGCGTGGAGATGAACGTGCAGTACCGCGTGACCGATCCGGAGCGCTACCTGTATGCGGTGACCAGTGCCGATGACAGCCTGCGTCAGGCCACTGACAGCGCGCTGCGCGGCGTGATTGGCCGCTCGACCATGGACCGTATCCTCACCGAAGGCCGTACCGTCGTGCGTAGCGATACCCAGCGTGAAATCGACGAAACCATTCGTCCTTACAACATGGGTATTACGCTGCTTGACGTCAACTTCCAGGCGGCGCGTCCACCGGAAGAGGTCAAAGCCGCGTTTGACGATGCGATTGCCGCCCGCGAAAACCGCGAGCAGTACGTGCGTGAAGCTGAAGCGTACGCCAACGAAGTGCAGCCGCGTGCTAACGGCCAGGCGCAGCGTATTCTTGAAGAGGCGCGAGCCTATAAAGAGCGTACCGTGCTGGAAGCGCAGGGTGAAGTGGCGCGGTTCGCGCGTCTGCTGCCGGAGTACAAAGCCGCACCGCAGATCACCAAAGAACGTCTCTACATTGAAAGCATGGAGCGCGTGCTCAGCCATACCCGCAAAGTGCTGGTTAACGACCGCGGCAATAGCCTGATGGTGCTGCCGCTGGATCAGCTGATGCGTGGCGGCCAGGCAGGCGGCCAGAGCGGTCAGAACAATGCCAATCTGATGAAGTTACCGTCGTCACCGGGCAGCAATGCCGGCCGCGGCGACACTTCATCCTACAGTCCGGACAGCATCATGGATCAGCGTCGCGCCAATGCGCTGCGTAACGATACCCAGCGCGAAGGGAGGGAGTAATCGATGCGTAAGCCAATCATCGCCGTAATTATTGTTGTTCTGGTGGTGCTGTACGCCTCACTGTTCGTGGTGCAGGAAGGCCAGCGCGGTATCGTGCTGCGCTTTGGTAAAGTGCTGCGTGATGATGAGAACAAGCCGCAGGTGTACGCACCGGGTCTGCACTTCAAGATTCCGTTTATCGAAACCGTGAAGTCGCTGGATGCGCGCATCCAGACCATGGATAACCAGGCCGATCGTTTCGTCACCAAAGAGAAGAAAGACCTGATTGTGGACTCTTACATCAAGTGGCGCATCAGCGATTTCAGCCGTTACTACCTCGCGACCGGCGGTGGCGATGTGTCTCAGGCGGAAGTGCTGCTGAAACGTAAGTTCAGCGACCGCCTGCGTTCAGAAATGGGCCGCCTTGATGTGAAAGACATCGTCACCGACTCGCGTGGCCGTCTGACCACCGACGTGCGCGATGCGCTGAACACCGGCAGTGCCGGCAATGACGACGAAGTGCAGACGCCAGCCGCTGACGATGCGATTGCCAGCGCGGCTGCCCGCGTTGAGCGCGAGACCAACAGCAATGAGCCGGCGCCAAACCCGAACAGTATGGCGGCGCTGGGTATTCAGGTGGTCGACGTGCGTATCAAGCAGATCAACCTGCCGACCGAAGTGTCGGACGCGATCTACAACCGTATGCGCGCCGAGCGTGAAGCGGTAGCACGTAGTCAGCGTTCACAGGGTCAGGAAGAGGCGGAAAAACTGCGCGCTCAGGCCGATTATCAGGTAACCCGTACGCTGGCAGAAGCGCAGCGTCAGGCGCTGATCAGCCGTGGTGAAGGGGATGGTGAAGCGGCCAAGCTGTTCGCTGACGCCTTCAGCCAGGATCCTGATTTCTATGCCTTTATCCGCAGCCTGCGTGCCTATGAGAACAGCTTCGCGGACAATCAGGACGTGATGGTGCTGAGCCCGGATAGCGATTTCTTCCGCTATATGAAGGCGCCAACTAACGTCTCGCGTTAATAACTGTTATAACCTTGAGGCCGACACTGATGTCGGCCTTTTTTTTGGGAAAACAGAATGAACACAACCGTCTGGATGGCGCTGGCTTTGGTGCTGGTGCTGGAGGGATTAGGACCGATGCTGCTGCCGCGTCTGTGGCGTCGCATGATTCTGGCGATGACGCAGTTACCGGACCGTATACTGCACCGTTTTGGCGGCGGGCTGGTGGTGGCGGGCGTGGTGATTTACGCCATGCTGAGCACGCACGCGAATGGCTGAGCAATAATCTGCGCGCTGCCGCACGGCTAAATTGTGTCTGCTGCAGAGCATTGCCCCCAACATGTTGTAGTGATCAAAACTCAGGCAAAAAACAGCGCAATCGTATGCTAAAAGTGCTGAAAGAGTGAAAATCCGATGGTAGAATCCATTTTTAAGCAATCGGTGATTTTAGAAAATGGGTAAGAACGTCGTCGTACTGGGCACCCAATGGGGTGATGAAGGTAAAGGTAAGATCGTAGACCTTCTGACTGAACGCGCGAAATATGTTGTGCGTTACCAGGGTGGCCACAATGCAGGCCATACACTTGTCATCAACGGTGAGAAAACCGTCCTCCACTTAATTCCCTCTGGCATCCTGCGTGAAAACGTCACCAGCATCATTGGTAATGGTGTTGTGCTGTCGCCTGAAGCCCTGATGAAAGAGATGAACGGTCTGGAAGCGCGCGGTGTGCCGGTACGTGAACGTCTGCTGATCTCTGAAGCTTGTCCGCTGATTCTGCAATACCATGTGGCGATGGACCTGGCGCGTGAAAAAGCGCGCGGTGCCAAAGCTATCGGTACCACCGGTCGTGGTATCGGCCCAGCCTATGAAGATAAAGTTGCCCGTCGCGGTCTGCGCGTCAGCGACCTGTTCAACAAAGAAACCTTCGCCGTGAAGCTGAAAGAGATCGTTGATTTCTACAACTTCCAGCTGGTGAACTACTACAAAGAAGATGCAGTAGACTACGATAAAGTGCTGAGCGATGTACTGGCGGTGGCCGACATCCTGACCGGCATGGTCGTCGACGTGTCTGAACTGCTGGACGGCGCGCGTAAGCGTGGCGACCTGATCATGTTCGAAGGCGCACAGGGTACGCTGCTGGATATCGACCACGGTACATATCCGTACGTGACTTCGTCCAACACCACTGCTGGTGGCGTGGCGACCGGTTCAGGTATCGGTCCACGCTACGTGGATTACGTGCTGGGCATCGTCAAAGCTTACTCGACCCGCGTTGGTGCCGGTCCATTCCCGACCGAACTGTTTGATGAAACCGGCGAGTTCCTGTGTGAGAAAGGTAACGAGTTCGGTGCCACCACCGGCCGTCGTCGTCGTACCGGCTGGCTGGATGCGGTTGCAGTGCGCCGCGCGGTGCAGATCAACTCCCTGTCCGGCTTCTGCATGACCAAACTGGACGTGCTGGATGGCCTGAAAGAGGTGAAAATCTGCGTCGGTTACCGTATGCCGGATGGCCGCGAGATGACCACCACGCCGCTGGCCGCTGAAGGCTGGGAAGGCATCGAGCCGATTTATGAAACTCTGCCGGGCTGGAGTGAAAACACCTTTGGTGTTAAAACACTGGAAGGCCTGCCGCAGGCAGCACGTGATTACATCAAACGTGTTGAAGAAGTGACTGGCGTGCCGATTGATATTATTTCAACCGGTCCCGACCGTAGTGAGACCATGATTCTGCGCGATCCGTTCGACGCTTAATCACGTTTTGCAGGCCGGACACTGTCCGGCCTTCGTTTATCTGCTCTTTGACTCCGCTCACTTCATTTTTTCCTGCTGGTTTCGGGAGTTACAGGAAAAAAGCGCTCCGGGTTTTCCACACTGGTTTATCATCAATGTTAATCGAAGCGCTCACGGGCGTTATAACAACAATATCGATGATTCACTGAGGTACATGTGCAGCTAACAAGTTTTACCGATTTCGGTCTGCGCGCCCTGATTTACATGGCGACATTGCCGCAAGGTCAGCAGACCAACATTACCGAAGTCACCGATACCTACGGGGTATCGCGTAACCATATGGTTAAAATCATCAATCAACTGAGCCGGGCCGGCTTTGTTGCCGCGACACGCGGTAAAAACGGCGGAATTCGTTTAGGCATGGACCCGGAAAAAATCGTCATTGGCGATGTCGTGAGAAAAATGGAGCCTTTGCAGCTGGTAAACTGTAAAGAGTGTGCGATAAATCCCGCCTGTCGCCTGCGTAGCGCGCTGAATAATGCGGTCCAGCTATTCCTGCAGGAACTGGATAAATATACGCTCGCCGACCTGGTGCAAAACAACGATTCGCTTTACCACATCTTATTGTCCGAACCGCCGGTGGCAATTCCACATAAATGACATCGGAGGAACCGTAATGTCAAAAGATCCCTTTCAGGATAGAGAAGCTGAAAAGTACGAAAATCCTATTCCCAGTCGGGAATTTATCCTCGCGCTATTAGAAAAGCGTGAAAAGCCGGCGAGTCGCGAAGAGATCGCCGAAGAGTTAAACATCACCAGCGAAGATCAGCTTGAAGCGCTGCGTCGCCGCCTGCGCGCCATGGAGCGTGACGGCCAGCTGGTGTTCACCCGTCGCCAGTGCTACGCCCTGCCGGAGCGTCTGGATTTACTGCGCGGCAAAGTGATTGGCCATCGCGATGGCTACGGCTTCCTGCGCGTTGATGGTCAGAAAGATGACTTCTACCTCTCGGCGGAGCAGATGAAGTTCTGCCTGCACGGTGATGTCATCCTCGCCCAGCCGGGCGGTTCCGACCGCAAAGGGCGGCGTGAAGCGCGCGTGGTACGCGTGCTGGAACCGCGCAACAGCCAGATTGTTGGCCGCTACTTCACCGATGCCGGCACCGGCTTCGTGGTACCGGACGACAGTCGTCTGAGTTTTGACATTCTGATCCCGGCGGAAGAGACGCTGAATGCGCGCATGGGATCGGTGGTCGTGGTGGAAATCGTGCAGCGCGCGACGCGCCGCAGCAAAGCCATCGGCAAAATTACTGAAATTCTCGGCGATAACATGGGCACCGGTCTGGCCGTGGATATGGCGCTGCGCACCCATGAAATTCCCCACTCATGGCCGGAAGAAGTCGAGAAAGAGATTTCCAGACTGAAAGAGCAGGTACCGGAATCGGCGAAAAAAGGCCGCGTCGACCTGCGTGAACTGCCGCTGGTGACCATCGACGGTGAAGACGCGCGTGACTTCGATGACGCCGTTTACTGCGAGAAAAAACGTGGCGGCGGCTGGCGCCTGTGGGTGGCAATTGCCGACGTCAGCTATTACGTGCGTCCCGGCACCGCGCTGGATAACGAAGCGCAGCAGCGCGGCACCTCGGTCTACTTCCCGTCGCAGGTGATACCGATGCTGCCGGAGATCCTCTCGAACGGCCTGTGCTCGCTCAATCCGCAGGTGGATCGCCTGTGCATGGTGTGCGAGATGACCATCTCGGCCAGCGGTAAACTCACCGGCTTCAAACATTACGAAGCGGTGATGAACTCACATGCGCGTCTGACCTACAACAAAGTGTGGAGCATTCTGCAGGGCAACCCGGAGCTGCGTGAACAGTATGCGGCGCAGGTGAAGCACCTCGAAGAGCTGCACCGTATGTATGAGGTGCTGGAAACCGCCCGCGAACAGCGCGGTGGCATCTCGTTTGAAACCGACGAAGCCAAATTCATCTTCAACGCTGAGCGCCGCATTGAGCGCGTGGAGCGCACCGTACGTAACGATGCGCACAAGCTGATTGAAGAGTGCATGATTCTGGCCAACATCGCCTCCGCGCGTTTCGTTGAGAAACATCAGGAGCCGGCGCTGTTCCGCGATCACGATCGCCCGAGCGAAGACAGCATCACCAGCTTCCGTACCGTGCTGGGCGAGCTGGGCCTCAGCCTGCCGGGTGGGTCGAAACCGCAGCCGATCGATTATGCCGATCTGCTGACGCAGATTGCCGACCGTCCGGATGCTGAAATGCTGCAAACCATGCTGCTGCGTTCGATGAAGCAGGCGGTGTACGATCCGGAAAACCGCGGTCACTTTGGCCTGGCGCTGGCGTCGTATGCGCACTTTACCTCGCCGATCCGTCGCTATCCGGATCTGCTGCTGCACCGTGCCATCAAGTACCTGCTGGCTAAAGAGCAGGGCACGGTAAAAGGCAACACCACGCCAACCGGTGGTTATCACTACGATATGCAGCAGATGCTGCAGCTGGGTCAGCACTGTTCGATGACCGAACGCCGTGCCGACGAAGCGACGCGCGATGTGGCCGACTGGCTGAAGTGCGACTTTATGCAGGATCAGGTGGGTAACGTATTCAACGGCGTGATCTCCAGCGTGACCGGCTTTGGCTTCTTTGTTCGCCTCAACGATCTGTTCATTGATGGCCTGGTGCACGTCTCCACGCTGGACAATGATTACTACCGCTTCGATCCGGTGGGCCAGCGTCTGATTGGCGAATCCGGCGGTCGCACTTACCGTCTGGGTGATGCGGTGGAAGTGCGCGTTGACGCGGTGCACATGGATGAGCGCAAGATCGATTTCGCGCTGATCTCCAGCAAACGCGTACCGCGCGGTGAAGGAAAAACCGCGCGCGAGCGTGAGAAGCATGGCGGCAAGCCACCGGCGAAGCGGCGTCGCGACGCGGGTCGCAAGGGCAACTTTGAGCCGGACGCCGCTTTCCGCGGTGAGAAGCAGCCGCCTGCGGCGAATAAAAGCGAGAAAAAAAGCAAAAAAGTCTCCGAAAAAACCCGTAAAATCGCCGCCGCAACCAAGGCGAAGCGCGCAGTGAAGAAGAAGGCCAGCGAAGCCTGATGGCCTCTTCACCCGCCAGCGGCCAGGTGCGTCAGCGCTGACGCACCTTGCTCAACCCTGTTTCGCAGGCTGCGCCCCAACGCGCAGCCTGATTAATGTTCTGTATTCAACGATATACATCCAACCTTGAGCAAAGTAATGAGTGAAATAATTTTTGGCATTCACGCCGTGCAGGCGCTGCTGGAGCGTGATCCCCAGCGTTTTCAGGAAGTCTTTATCCTTAAAGGCCGCGATGACCGCCGCCTGCAGCCGCTGATCGCCGCACTGGAAGCTCAGGGAATAGTGATTCAGCTGGCCAACCGCCAGTGGCTCGACGGCCAGGTCGAAGGCGGCGTGCACCAGGGTATCGTGGCGCGCGTTAAGCCGGGTAAAAACTATCAGGAAGGCGATCTGCCGGATCTGCTGGCTTCACTGGATCAGCCGTTCCTGCTGATTCTGGATGGCGTCACCGATCCGCATAACCTGGGTGCCTGCCTGCGCAGCGCCGATGCGGCCGGTGTGCATGCGGTGATCGTGCCGAAAGACCGTTCGGCACCGCTCAACGCCACGGCGAAAAAAGTCGCCAGCGGGGCGGCGGAAAACGTGCCGCTGATTCGCGTCACCAATCTGGCGCGCACCATGCGTCTGCTGCAGGAGTACAACGTCTGGATCGTCGGCACGGCCGGTGAAGCAGACCACACGCTGTATCAGAGCAAAATGACCGGCGCGATGGCGCTGGTGATGGGTGCGGAAGGAGAAGGCATGCGCCGCCTGACGCGCGAACACTGCGATGAGCTGATCAGCATCCCGATGGCCGGCAGCGTCTCTTCCCTCAACGTTTCGGTGGCCACCGGCGTTTGTCTGTTCGAAGCGGTGCGTCAGCGCCAGGCGTGATCGCCGCCGCAAAACCTCAGCTGTACCAGGCATAACTGCACATCCTCTCCATACTTATAGCCACATCAGTACGGGCAACTGGAGAGGAGAGTGCCATGGCCTGGACCACTCACAGCGTATTCAATCAACCATCTCCGCTCAGCAACAGCAATCTCTTCACCGGCGACAGCGCGCTGTGCGAGGCGGTGGTGCGTGAAGGGGCCGGCTGGGACCGCGAATGGCTGGCGTCCGTCGGCCTGCAGCTCGGCAGCGCGGAGTCACTGGAATTAGGTCGCCTGGCCAATGCACAGCCGCCGGAGCTGCTGCGTTACGACGCGCGCGGTGAGCGACTCGACGAGGTGCGCTTTCATCCTGCCTGGCATCTGCTGATGCAGGGCGTGTGCGCCAGCCGGTTACATAACCTGAGCTGGCAGCCTGACGTGCAGGGCAGCGCCATGGTGGCACGCGCGGCGCGTTTCATTCTGCATGCGCAGGTGGAAGCCGGTTCACTCTGCCCGGTAACCATGACTCACGCCGCGATCCCGCTGCTGCAAACCCATCTGCCCGCTCCCTACGCCGACTGGCACGATCGGCTGCTGAGCGATCGGTATGATGCGCATCATCTGCCCGGCAGCCAGAAGCGCGGCCTGCTGATTGGCATGGGCATGACGGAGAAGCAGGGCGGCACCGATGTGTTGAGCAACACCACACGCGCCGAACCGCCTGGCACGCGTGCGCCGGGCGAACCCTGGCGCATCACCGGCCACAAGTGGTTTTTCTCGGTGCCGCAAAGCGACGCGCACCTGATTCTGGCGCAGACCGCCGCGGGGCTGAGCTGCTTCTTTCTGCCGCGCCTGCTGCCGGACGGCACGCGCAACGCCATTCGTCTTGAACGTCTGAAAGACAAGCTGGGCAACCGCGCCAATGCCAGTGCCGAAGTGGAGTTTCAGGATGCCTTCGGCTGGTTGATGGGTGAGGAGGGCGATGGCGTGCGGCTGATCCTGAAAATGGGCGGTATGACGCGCTTTGACTGTGCGCTCGGCAGCCACGGCCAGATGCGACGCGCGCTGGCGATTGCGCTGCATCACGCCGGTCAGCGCCAGGTGATGGGCAAAAACCTTAGCGATCAGCCGCTGATGCGCGCGGTGCTGGCGCAGCAGGCACTGCAGCTGGAGGGACAAACCGCACTGCTGCTGCGTCTGGCGCGCGCCTGGTCAACGCCAGCCAGCGCGCATGAACGGCTGTATGCACGCCTGTTCACTCCGGCGGCCAAGTTCGTGATCTGCAAAGCCGGTATGCCGTTTGTGGCTGAAGCCATGGAGGTGCTGGGCGGCATTGGCTACTGCGAAGAGAGTGAACTGCCGCGCCTGTATCGCGAGATGCCGGTGAACAGCATCTGGGAGGGCTCGGGTAACGTGATGTGCCTGGATGTGCTGCGTGTACTGGGACGGCATGCAGAAGTGCTTAGCATGCTGCAGGATGAGTTTGATGCGGTGAAGGGCAGCAATCGCCACTTCGATCGCTGCTGGCGTCAGCTGCGGCTGCAGCTCGGCAACCTGCGCGAAGAGCAGGGACGGCAGGTCAGCGACATGCTGATTCGGCTGGCGAGTGCCGCGGTGCTGCTGAAAGCGGCAGAACCGCCGCTGGCAGACAGCTGGTGCGCGCGTTATCTCTCATCGCGCCCGGCGCAGGCGCTGAGTGATGATCTGAACGCACGCTTACTGCAGCGTGCTACTGCCGCCTGAGGGCGCGCCGTACAGAATGGCGGTGGCATACCAGAAGCCAGGCATGGTGGTCTCATCGACCATCAGGATCTGATAGTAAACCGCACCGCTCTGATTGGCGCGTGCAGCGATCGCGCGCTGCACATCATCCGGCGAGCCGCGTGAATGGGCGCTGACGGTGCCAAGCTTCGGCAGGCCATAGCTTTGCGCGCGGGTGATCTCCTGCGCCTGAGTGGTGGGCGCTGGCGGGGGTTGTGGCGTGGTGTGCAGTGCGGCACAGCCGCTCAGCAGCAGGCCCAGCAGCAGAATAAGCGTACGCATGGTGGCTCCGGAAAACAGGCAGATGACTCAAGTGTAAGCCATCTGCCCCGGCTCATCAGTCGTTGAGGCGGAAAATACTCACCAGCTGGGTCAGATGATGGCCTTTCTGACTCAGGTGCTGCGCCGTGTGCTCGGACTGGTTAATCATGTCGCTGCTCTGATGGGTCGCATGGCTGATGTGGTTCATTGCCAGATTGACCTGACCAATACCCGCAGCCTGCTCCTGGGCGGCGATATTGATTTCCCCCATCAGGGTTTTCACCTGTTCGATATGGCTGACAATATGACTCATGGCGTCACGCGTTTGTTCCGAGAGCGCATGGCCAGCGGCCACTTTGTCGATCGAACTGGCAATCAGCCCGTCAATCTCCTTCGCCGCACTGGCGCTGCGCTGCGCCAGTGCACGCACTTCCGCAGCGACGACCGCGAAGCCTTTGCCGTGCTCACCGGCGCGCGCCGCCTCAACCGCAGCGTTGAGCGCCAGAATATTGGTCTGGAAGGCAATCGACTCGATCACGTGGGTAATGTCGGCGATGCTCTGTGAGGCAATGCGAATCTCCGCCATGGTCTCTACCGAGCGCGCCACGGTGCTGCCGCCCTGGCTGACGGTGCTGGCGGCTTCACCGACCAGCGCCATCGCCTGACGCACGTTAGCGGCGGTTTGCGCCACGGTTGCGCCAAACTGCTCCATGCTGGCCGAGGTCTCTTCGACGCTGCTCGCCTGGCGGCCAATCTGCTCGCTGATGCTGGAACTGCTGGCCGCAATGGTGTCGGTGCCGTCGCTGATCTCACGCGCGGCGGCGCGTACCTGGCCTACCACTTTCTCCAGACCGTCGCCAATGCCGTTAATCGCGTTCACCAGCTGGCCGATCTCGTCGCGGCGCGCTGAGTCGAGGTGCGCCTGCAGATTACCCGCCGCGTACTGCTCGGCCAGATGGATCACCTGCTGCAGCGGCCGGGTAATGGCGCGCCGGCTATACAGCACAAAGCCAATGGCAAAGGCGAGTACCAGCGCCAGGCCAATCAGCATGAACAGATTGCGGCTGTGGGTGATCGGTGCCAGCAGGCTGGCGCGGCTGACTTCACCGGCGATAATCCAGTTCCAGCCCGGCAGTTGCTGCCATGCCAGCAGGCGGGTTTCGCCCTGATGCGCGATCTCCAGCAGGCCGTGCGGCTGCGTCAGGATCTGCTGCTGTACGCTGCGATCCCAGTCCGGCAGCTTGCCTTCGGACTGACGGGCAAACAGATACTGGCCCTGTGCGCTGCCCGGCGTGCCGTTCAGCACGAAGAAGCTGCCGCTGTCGCCGAGACGTCGCGCCAGCACTTTCTCCCGCATCAGCGCGTACTGTTTATCAATCTGCACGCCAACAAACAGAATGGCGATCACTGCGCCACTGTCGTCCTGCACCGGCTGGTATTGGGTGATATAGCGATGGCCGAACAGCGTCGCCAGGCCGCGATACACTTCGCCCTTATTCACGCTGCGCCACGCCGCGCTGCTGCGATCAAGCTGGGTGCCCACCGCGCGGCTGCCATCCTCTTTCTTCAGTGAGGTCGCGATGCGAATGTAATCCTCGCCGTCGCGCACAAAAATGGTGGAGACTGCACCGGTACGATCGAGAAAATCGTCCACGGCGATCTGATCGAGGTTGAGGGTTTTCAGCCCGGCACGCAGCGTCGGCGTGCTGAACGATCCCACCTGAATGCGTGAGCTGTCGTCACGGCTGAATCGCTTAGGTAAAAAGCTCTGAAACAGCCGGGTATAGTTCGCCACTTCTTCCGATAAGGTCGCGTTAAACATCGTGGCCATTTCATTAATGCCGAGCACCTGGTTTTGCATATCGTCGACAGCCAACTGCTCCAGCTGGCGCGCGGCGTTATGGCTGAGCGTTAACGTCAGGGCAAACAGCACGATTGCCACACTGAAAGACGTCAATACAGACAGCTTAATTCCGAGACTCATGGCGCTGAGAGAGAGACGCTTCATAAAGTACCTTTAATAAATAACTGGAGGGGTACAGGATCAACGGCAAAATGCGGTAAATGTTTAGGGCAGAAATTAATCGAAATAAATGTGATGTGGCTCGCGTTTTGGCCGGCAGCACGTACACTGAGACCAGTGATAATCATTCTCAACGGAGACGGTATGATTGAGTTGGCAACGGAGAACCTGGCGGGCATTGAGTGTATTCACGCGGCACCGGCCGGACAGCGGCTGGCGCGCTTACCCACCATCCTGTTTTATCACGGATTTACCTCGTCGAAAGAGGTGTACAGCTACTTTGCCGTGGCGCTGGCGCAGGCCGGTTTCCGTGTGGTGATGCCGGATGCAGAGATGCACGGCGCGCGCTACAACGGTGATACCGACGCGCGCATGACGCACTTCTGGGAGATTTTGCGCCAGAACATCGATGAAGTGCCGCTGCTGGAAGCGGTGCTGCGCGACAACGATTGGGTGGCAGATGAGCGTTTCGCTATTGCCGGCGCCTCAATGGGCGGGATGACCGCGTTGGGCGCGATGGCACGCTATCCACACCTGCACAGCGTTGCCTGTCTGATGGGCTCCGGCTACTTCATGCAGCTCAGTCAGACGCTGTTCCCGCCGCTGGTGGCGCACACGCCAGAGCAAAAAGCGGCGTTACAGGCGCGGCTGGCCCCGCTGGCGGCCTACGATCCCTGTCAGCAGCTGGCGCAGCTGGCTAACCGGCCGCTGCTGTTATGGCACGGTGAAGCGGATGAAGTCGTACCGTTTGCCGAAACGGTACGGCTGGAGAAGGCGTTGCGCGAGGTGCAGCTCGACAGCCGGCTCACCTTTCTGGCGGAAAAGCAGATTGGGCACAAAATCACGCCGCCAGCGCTCACCGCGCTGGTCAGTTTCTTTAAACATCATTTGTAAACGGAACGGGCTGGCGGCGCGGAGCACGCCAGCCCGGGATAACAGGCCGGACTACAGTTGTGACGACAAGCGGTCGGCGGCGCTGGTGTTCGCGCTGACCGGGTTACCGCCTGGCGCATCCAGCCGGTTAACGTAGACATAGCCTGAAGCCGCTTTGCTGCTGTTACTTCTCATCTGCAGCGCCTGGTCAGCGGAGCTGGCAAGAGCGGGGGTAGACAGGAAGAGACCCAGTAAAGTGGCGATAATGACAGCTTTCATAATCGACTCCTCACTCCAGGGATTTCACTCTCAGGCGCGCTGATTAAGCCAAACCGTTGCGCCTGTAGAGAGTTTAGTTCTTCACCAGTACGACGCCAGATCGTCATGCTGAACGCCTCGTTCAGGGATTTTGAACAATCTCTGACTAACCTGCTGAATCTCAATCCTTAGCACGAAAGGTGTCCCCGCCTGGCACGGCAGCGACAATTTGATGAATTGTGCGCTTGAGTTTCCCCGGCGAGGTCAGTATGATTACGCGTCAATTTTTCAGCTGCATTCAGAGGTGTGTTTCATCTTTTGGGTGATTCGCAACCTATAACGTTCCTTGCTTCCGTGGGCCGCAGCTGACCCTGACAGGAGGCTGAATAATCCGTAAGGAGCTATCGATGCGTCATTACGAAATCGTATTTATGGTCCATCCTGACCAGAGCGAGCAGGTTCCGGGCATGATCGAGCGTTACACTGGTGCTATCACTGGTGCACAGGGCACGATCCACCGTCTGGAAGACTGGGGTCGCCGTCAGCTGGCTTACCCGATCAACAAACTGCACAAAGCACACTACGTTCTGCTGAACGTAGAAGCACCGCAGGAAGTGATCGACGAGCTGGAAACTAACTTCCGCTTCAACGACGCCGTTATCCGCAGCATGGTTATGCGCGTTAAGCACGCGGTAACTGAAGCTTCTCCGATGGTTAAAGCGAAAGACGAGCGTCGTGAGCGCCGCGAAGACTTCGCTAACGAATCGGCAGAAGACTCAGATGCTGGGGATTCTGAAGAGTAATCCACGATGACGGCCAATCGGCTGCGCCTGTCTGGCACCGTGTGCAAGACGCCAGTTCGAAAAGTCAGTCCGTCAGGGATTCCTCACTGCCAGTTCGTGCTTGAGCATCGTTCTGTGCAGGAGGAAGCCGGGTTTCACCGGCAAGCCTGGTGTCAGATGCCGGTGATTATCAGCGGCAGCGCCCATCAGGCGATTACTCAACATATAACGGTCGGCACGCAACTCACACTCGAAGGTTTTATTAGCTGCCATCAGGCACGCAATGGCCAGAGCAAACTTGTGTTACATGCCGAGCAGATTGAATTGATAGATTCTGGAGACTAGCCAAATGGCACGTTATTTCCGTCGTCGCAAGTTCTGCCGTTTCACCGCGGAAGGCGTTCAAGAGATCGATTATAAAGATATCGCAACGCTGAAAAACTACATCACTGAAAGCGGCAAGATTGTTCCAAGCCGTATCACCGGTACTCGTGCAAAATACCAGCGTCAGCTGGCTCGTGCTATCAAGCGCGCGCGTTACCTGTCTCTGCTGCCGTACACTGATCGTCATCAGTAATCGGCAACTGTCCATTAACGACTTTAAGAGGATAAGGTAATGCAAGTTATTCTGCTTGATAAAGTAGCAAACCTGGGCAGCCTGGGTGATCAGGTTAACGTTAAAGCGGGCTACGCTCGTAACTTCCTGGTTCCACAGGGTAAAGCTGTTCCTGCTACCAAGAAAAACGTTGAGTTCTTCGAAGCGCGTCGCGCTGAACTGGAAGCCAAACTGGCTGACGTTCTGGCTGCTGCTAACGCACGTGCAGAGAAAATCAATGCACTGGGCACCGTTACTCTCGCGTCTAAAGCAGGCGACGAAGGTAAACTGTTCGGTTCCATCGGTACCCGCGACATCGCTGATGCAGTTACTGCAGCTGGCGTTGAAGTGGCGAAGAGCGAAGTTCGCCTGCCAAACGGCGTTCTGCGCACCACCGGTGAGCACGAAGTTGACTTCCAGGTTCACAGCGAAGTATTCGCGAAACTGGTTGTGAATGTAGTAGCTGAGTAATTTTTTACTTAGTTTGAAAGCGCCGGCCTTGTGCCGGCGTTTTTGTTTCTGTCGCTTACTGTGCGCGGATAAAACTGCCGTCCGGCTGGCGGGTAAACAGCACCGGTCCGTTACTGCTCTCGACCGTTAAGCCGGTCACCACGCCCTGCGCGTTCTGACGAATCTTCACCTGCTGACCACTCTGCAGCGCGCTCAGCGGCTGCCCATCGCCTTCCACCCGCGCCATGGCAAACACATCATTGACCGGCAGATTGTTGTCACGGAACAGCTGTGCCAGCGTCTGGCCCGAGGCCACGGTATAGCTGTGCCATTCGCCCTGGGCATCACTTTTCGGCGTCGTATTCTGCGGCGGCTGCGCATTGTTATCGTAGATTTCCGCCTGCATCGGCACCTCTTTGCCGCTGCTCTCTGCCGGACGCTCCACCGGATACTGCGGCGTGCTGGCAGGCCAGAGAAACGCCAGCAGCATCACCAGAAGGGCAATAACGATACCGCGTCGGTGCAGCGGCGGCAGCGGATCCATCCAGCGTACGTTATCCAGCAGATGCCAGATGCGCTGCAGTACAGCGGGTATACGCGACGGGGTTTCAGAAGCCATTCTTTCCTCCTCCTCGCTGGCGGTCGTGACGCGCCTGTCAGGCAGCCAGCGTTGCAACCGGGAAAATAAGGTACGCGGTGCGCGCGTCCTGCGACGTCGTGGGGCGATTTGGCCCATGGATGCTCTCTTGTTCTATAGTATGGGCAAAGCGGGCGCGAAGTGCCTGCCAGCATTGAAAAATTTGACCTGCATATTGTTTCTCTTTCCCCGGGAAATGTCATCCGCGGCGCGCGAGATTTTACGCCAGCCGCCTGCGCTGTTATGCTGCCGGTTCTATTTTCTCCGGGATTAAGGAAACAAGATGACGACCCCTTCATTTGACAGCGTCGAATCACAAGCAAGTTACGGTATCGGTTTACAGGTTGGTCAGCAGCTGCAAGAGTCTGGACTGCAGGGTCTGCAGCCAGAAGCGCTGCTTGCGGGCCTGCGCGACGCGCTGGAAGGGAACTCACCGGCAGTTCCGGTTGACGTGGTACACCGTGCGCTGCGTGAAGTCCACGAGCGTGCCGAAGGCGTACGTCGTGAGCGCGTCGAAGCCATGGCGGCCGAAGGTCAGCAGTTCCTTGAGCAGAATGCACAGCGTGAAGGCGTGAGCAGCACCGAATCCGGCCTGCAGTTCAGCGTCATCACCCAGGGCGATGGTCCGATCCCATCACGTCAGGATCGCGTACGCGTGCACTACACCGGTAAGCTGATTGACGGCACCGTGTTTGATAGCTCCGTTGCCCGTGGCGAACCGGCTGAATTCCCGGTCAGCGGCGTGATTGCTGGCTGGATTGAAGCGCTGACCCTGATGCCGGTTGGTTCGAAGTGGGAGCTGGCCATTCCGCACAATCTCGCTTACGGCGAGCGCGGCGCGGGTGCCTCTATCCCGCCATTCAGCACCCTGATTTTCGAAGTCGAGCTGCTGGAAATCCTGTAATAAACAGCGGGCGCCATATCTGGCGCCCGCGGTCACTACTTCTTCTCTGCCTGCTTCTGTAGATCTACCTGCCAGATGGCAAAGCCCGTTTCATCACTGCCGACGGCTTTCATCGGATAATCAGCATACTTCTCAATAAACTGCGTGGCTTTTGCGCCCGGCGCGGTCTCAAAGCGAATATCAAGCGGCGTTGCGCTGGCGATCGGTGCCAGCCGCCAGTTGTGATCGGCCTGTGGCTGCACCGCGCCGTGGGTGCGGGTTTCGCTGCTGATGTAGGCGGCCACCACCGAGCGGTTCTCATCCGGCGAAGCAAACGCGACATACTGCTCGCCGGTACCGGCAAATTTGCCGCCCCAGGCACGGTAATTATTGGTGGCAACGAGGAAGGTCGCTTTGGGATCGATCGGTTTGCCCTGCCAGCGCAGATCCTGAATACGTGATGCCGCCGGGTTAATCAGCTGGCATTCGGCGTCGTAGCGCGCCGGTTGCGTTACATCGATCTGATACTGCACGCCGTCAATTACATCAAAATTGTAGGTGCGGAAATCCCAGTTGATCAGCGACTGCGGCTGACGACGATGCACGTCGATCTGATTAAACTGCGCTGCCGAGCACTCCAGCCACTCTTTCACCTGCGCGCCGCTGACTTTCATCACCACCAGCGTATTCGGGTAGAGATAGAGATCGGCGGCATTACGGAAGGTAAGATCGCCTTTTTCCACTTCAACATAGCTGGCCGGATCGTTCTTACGGCCGCCGGCCTTGAACGGGGCCGCTGCCGAGAGCACCGGTAAGCGGCCCAGATCGGGATCGCCCTGAATGAAGCGTTCGACGTAAGCACGCTGCGCATTATTGACGATCTGCACGGTGGGATCGTCCTGCACCAGCGACAGATAGCTGTACATCACATCCGCCGACTTGCCGATCGGTTTTGCCACAAACTCACGCGTAGCGCGATGATCGTCGGCCAGCACTTTCACCAGATCGGCATCTTCCGCCGCCAGCGATTTTTTCGCCACCGCATCGTAAACTGGCCGCGCTTCGGCTTTACCCAGGGTCACCTGCCAGTTGCCGCTGTCATTTTTCAGCACCAGGTCAACTACGCCGAGATGATCGCCCCACATGCCGGGCATTACCGCCGGTACGCCGTTAAGCGTGCCCTGAGCGATATCCGCGCCTTTAATCTCCGCAAACTCTTTGCCGGGAAACACCGCGTGCGCATGGCCGAACATGATGGCATTGATACCTGGCACCTGACTGAGGTAATACACCGAGTTTTCCGCCATGGCATGGTACGGCTCACTGCTCAGACCGGAGTGCGGAATAGCGATGATTATTTCAGCACCTTTTGCGCGCATTTCCGGCACATAGCGCTTCGCTGTCTCGGTGATGTCATCAACGCGCACTTTACCCTGCAGATTGTTGCGATCCCACACCATAATCTGCGGTGGTACGAAGCCGATATAGCCGATTTTCAGCGTATGCGGCTTGCCGTCGCGGTCTTTTACCGTGGTTTCTTTAATTAAATAGGGGGTAAACAGCGGCTTGCCACTGGTTTCATCGATAACGTTGGCATTGATGTAGGGAAAACGTGCCCCGGCAATCGCCTGCTGCAGATAGGGCAGGCCGTAGTTAAATTCGTGGTTACCCAGATTGCCTACCGCATAATCCAGCGTATTAAGGGCTTTATACACCGGATGGATTTCTCCCGGCTGCAGGCCTTTGGCCGCCATGTAATCACCCAGCGGGCTACCCTGAATAATGTCGCCGTTATCCACCAGCACGCTGTTTGCTACTTCGCCGCGCGCCTGCTGGATGAGCGTGGCGGTGCGCACCAGACCAAACTTTTCGGTCGGCGTATCTTTGTAGTAATCGAAATCCATCATGTTGCTGTGCAGATCGGTGGTTTCCAGAATGCGTAAATCCACCGTGGCAGCCTGCACCGTGGCGGCTGCAACGCACAGTGCCAGTAACGACATGCTCGCTTTGAACATGGCTTGCTCCTTGTTCGCTTTAATGGGCCTCTCAAAATAATGTAAAACCATGACGAATTATCATTTCAATTTGTGATGGGGCTCGGGATTTTGCCTCTTTCCTGCGTAAGCTGACGGAGTGCCTGCCATTCAGCATTGCGCCATAGCCGCCACGACCGAACTATGATATTGATAATCAAAGCGAATACGCGTAGCTGCGGCTGTCACAGCGCAGCTGCTAAAATATCTGGAGACGGGCTGCCGGGGTTTCAGCGGCAGCATCAGCCGAAATGAGGTGAACAATGTTAGATAAAATTTGCCAGCTGGCGCGAAGCGCGGGCGATGCCATTATGCAGGTCTACGATGGCGCACAACCGCTGGACGTGACGCGTAAATCGGATGATTCACCGGTCACGGCGGCCGATCTGGCGGCACATCAGGTTATCGTGCAGGGCTTAGCAGCGCTGACGCCTGACGTGCCGGTGCTGTCGGAAGAGGATCCACCCGGCTGGGATGTGCGTCAGCACTGGCAGCAATACTGGCTGGTCGATCCGCTCGACGGCACCAAAGAGTTCATCAAGCGTAACGGCGAGTTTACGGTCAATATCGCGCTGATTGAGCACGGCAAACCGGTGCTGGGCGTGGTGTACGCGCCGGCGCTGGGGGTGATGTATTCTGCGGCCGAAGGCAAAGCGTGGAAAGAAGAGGGCGGCCACACCACGCAGATCCACGTACGTGAAGCGCGACCGCTGCTGGTGGTGGTGAGCCGTTCGCACGCTGATAAAGACGAAGAGCTGAAAGAGTATCTGACCCAGCTGGGCGAGCATCAGACCACCGCTATCGGCTCCTCGCTCAAGTTCTGCCTGGTGGCAGAGGGCAAGGCGCAGCTCTATCCGCGCTTCGGGCCGACCAATATCTGGGATACCGGTGCCGGCCATGCGGTAGCCATTGCCGCTGGCGCGCACGTGCATGACTGGCAGGGCAAAACCCTCGACTACGCGCCGCGCGAGTCGTTCCTGAATCCGGGCTTCCGCGTCTCGCTGTTCTGATACGCTGTGCGCGCCGCCCGCTGTGGCGCGATCACGCCTGCAGCAGCTGATGGATCAGTTTCATCGCCTGCTGCACTTCATCCTGCGTCAGCGGACCGTCTTTGGCGTAACGCACATGGCCGGTCTTATCCAGAATCACAATTGCCGAACCGCCTTTCTCCAGCTGCCACGCCTTGCGCGCGTTGCCGTTGCTGTCGACAATGAACTGCGACCACGGATACTGCTGTTTATTGCTCTCAATGCTGCTGCGCACAAACATCCCGGTGCCGGGAATGGCATCATCGGTATTCACCACCGTGGTGGTCTGATAGCGGTCGTGCGGCAGCTGAGCGGCTTTGATGGCTTCAATCAGCGCGGCGTTCTGTTCTTTGGCTGACGAGCGTCCGGCAATATGCAGGATGACCCGCACTTTGCCACTCAGCTGGGCGCTGTTCCAGGGCTGGTAGCGAAACTTCTCCTGCTGATACAGCAGTTCTCCTTTGTCGTTAACGCCGACTGCCGGTACGCGCTCGCCAACCTTAAACGCGTGGGCTGAGGCAAGGCTGGGCAGCAGCAGCGCCAGGGCTATCACGGAATGTGCCAAACGCATGGTAATGCTCCTTAGTGATCCGACCAGTTATTCATGTTTTTGCAATATTAGGCGTGGATGATGCGCCTGTCGCGATGAGATAGCAGCTTTGTAACCCATGCCACAATTCCTTAACCAATGAAGGTTTATACTGGATTTTGTGATCGTTATGACAGAGTTCTCTGTAATGATGTGTCAATTCAGTAAAAAATCCATTTTTTCGGAACATCGGCAAGGAATCATGTTCTATAGTTATGCCTCATTTGCGCTTCAAGGGCTCGTACCGAATTTGGCAACGGCGAAGCGTATTACATCTGTTCAGGAGTTAAACAGCATGAAGATCTTCCAGCGCTATAATCCGCTGCAAATTGCGAAATATGTAAAGACGCTATTTAAAGGAAGGTTGTACATCAAGGATGTTGGCGCGTTTGAGTTCGACAAAGGCAAAGTCATGTTGCCGCGCGTCAAGGATAAACAGCACCTTAGCGTGATGTCAGAAATCAACCGCCAGGTGCTGCGGCTGCAAGCCGAGTACAACTAAGCAAAAGAAAGGGCGCCGCTGGCGCCCTGAATCTTTCTGTAACTGCACGATCACTGCTACGCGGCAGGCCCTTCAGACTCATCCAGCGTACTCTTCGACACATTCAGCACCGGCGGGCGATCGTCAATGCGCGTCACCAGCAGCTGGTCGATGCGGTAGCTGTCGATATCCACCACCTCGAATTTGTAGCCGGAGAATTTGACGAAATCGGTGCGTTTGGGGATCTTACGCAGCATATACATCATAAAGCCGCCGATGGTCTCGTAGTTGCCGGACTGCGGGAACTCGTCGATATCCAGCACGCGCATCACGTCATCAATCGGCGTACCGCCTTCCACCAGCCAGGAGTTCTCGTCACGCGCCACAATCTGCTCTTCGAGCCCCTGACCGACCAGATCGCCCATCAGCGTGGTCATCACGTCGTTAAGCGTGATAATCCCGACCACCAGCGCATATTCGTTCATGATCACCGCGAAGTCTTCGCCGGCGGTTTTAAAACTCTCCAGCGCCTCTGACAGCGTCAGCGTATCCGGCACAATCAGCGCCGAACGAATCTGCACGCCGCTGTTGAGCGTCATGCTCTGGTTGCCCAGCACGCGCAGCAGTAGCTCTTTGGAATCAACGTAACCGACGATATGGTCGATATCGCCGTCGCACACCAGAAACTTCGAATGCGGGTGTTGCGCGATTTTGGTTTTCAGGCTGGTTTCGTCTTCGTGCAGATCGAACCACACGATATTTTCACGCGAGGTCATGGACGAAGGCACGGTGCGTGATTCCAGCTCAAACACGTTCTCGATCAGCTCGTGCTCCTGCTTGCGCAGCACGCCGGCCAGCGCGCCCGCTTCTACCACCGCGTAAATGTCATCCGAGGTGATGTCATCTTTACGCACCATCGGCAGCTTAAAGATGCGAAAGAACACGTTGGCCAGGCCATTGAACAGCCACACCAGCGGGCGGAAAACCAGCAGGCAGAAGCGCATCGGATTGATGATGCGCAGCGCGATGGCTTCCGGCGCGATCATGCCGACGCGTTTTGGCGTCAGGTCGGCAAACAGAATAAACAGGCTGGTGACGATGGTGAAGGAGCAGATAAAGCTGAGCTGATCCGCCAGTTCCGGCTCCATAAAGCGGTTGAACAGGCTGCTGAAGGCGGGCGAAAACGCCGCATCGCCGACGATACCGCCGAGAATCGCGACGGCGTTGAGGCCAATCTGTACCACGGTGAAGAACATGCCCGGCTGTTCCTGCATCTTCAGCACGCGCTGCGCGTTGATGTTGCCTTCATCGGCCAGCAGTTTCAGTTTGATCTTGCGGGCAGCCGCCAGCGAGATCTCCGACAGAGAAAAAAATGAACTGATTACGATCAGTAAAAGAATGACAAGCAGGCTATCAAGCATAAAAGATCCGTTGGGTTAATCACTTGTCATTTTTGGCCTGGGCAGCGCGAAGAGGCGTACATCCGGTACTTACCCGTCAAACAGGGCTATCCGTGCCAAAAATGTCTGCGCCAGTTCGACAAAGTCACGTTAACGTCGGGGCAGAAATGCGTGCAGGCGAGGCCTGCTGGTCGCTGATTATAGCAGCAGCGCTATTGCTGCCGCCAGCGGCGTGATTGGCCGGCTCGGATTAATCCGAGTGGCGGCTGGCGGTGCGCAGAAGCGCGGCTTCGTTGTTGTATCGGTACGCACATTTACCGACAATAGCAGTCGATTTGGCTTAGCGGCCGTTTTTACGCAGCCGCTCGCAAAAAAGAGCGGCTATGCTGATGGGTATGCAAGGTGTGGTGATACCCTTTCCACCAGAGTTAACGCCCCTGCGGAATAGGGGCAGGCATTATTAACAGGAGTACGCGTGCCGCGATTTCATGCTTATTGCTTGGCCAGCCTGCTGCTTGCCGCACCTGCTGTTGAGGCAGCCAAAGTGCGACTGCAGCTGGAAGGCCTGACCGGGGAGTTACAGAAAAACGTCAGGGCGCGCTTGTCCACTATCGGCAGTGACGAGGTGTCGAACGACGGCCGTTTCCAGGCGCGCGTGGCTGCCGCGATCAAAGAAGGCCTGCGCGCGCTGGGCTATTACGAGCCGCAGATCGACTTTGAATCACGCCCGGCACCGCCGCAGGGTGGCCGTCCGGTGCTGATTGCCCGCGTCACCGCCGGTGAGCCGGTGAAGATTGGCGGCAGCACCATCGTGGTGGAAGGCGCCGCAAAAGACGATCCTGACTATCAGGCGTGGGTAAAACAGGGCAGGCCGAAAGTCGGCAGCCAGCTCAATCACGGCGACTACGATAAATTCAAAAACGGCTTCTCCAGCCTGGCGCTGCGTAATGGTTACTTCGACGGTGACTTTAAGCAGAGCCAGCTTGGTGTCTCGGTCGAACGGCGCTTAGCGTTCTGGGATATCGACTACGACAGCGGCCCGCGCTATCGCTTCGGCGATGTCAGCTTTGAGGGCTCGCAAATCAATGAAGCCTATCTGCGCAATCTGGTGCCGTTCAAAAAGGGCGATCCCTATAGCTCACGCGATTTGGCCGAACTCAATCGTCGCCTCTCCGCCACCGGCTGGTTTAATTCTGTCGTCGTGGCACCCGAGTTCGATAAAGGGCGCCAGACCAAAGTGCTGCCGCTCAGCGCCGCCGTGTCGCCGCGCGTGGAGAACACCATCGAAGCCGGTGTCGGTTACTCGACGGACGTCGGACCGCGGCTGAAAGGCACGTGGAAAAAGCCGTGGATCAATGACAGCGGCCACAGCCTGACCTCCAGCGCCTATATCTCCGCGCCGGAGCAGCAGCTTGATCTCAGCTATAAAGTGCCGCTGCTGAAAAGTCCGCTGGAGCAGTACTACACCTTCTCCGGCGGCCTGAAACGCACCGATCTCAACGACACCAAATCGGACACCACCACGCTGGCGATGTCGCGTAACTGGGACAGCAGCTCCGGCTGGCAGCGCGCGGTTAACCTGCGCTGGAGTCTCGACCACTTTACTCAGGGCAGCGTCACCAACACCACCATGCTGCTCTATCCGGGCGTAAGCCTGAACCGCACCCGTTCGCGCGGCGGCCTGATGCCGACCTGGGGCGATTCACAGCGCTACTCGGTAGACGTGTCGGACACCACCTGGGGTTCAGACGTCGACTTCCTGATCCTGCAGGCGCAGAACGTGTGGATCCGCACGCTGGGCGAGAAGCATCGCTTTGTGGCGCGCGGTAACCTTGGCTGGATTGAAACCAACAATTTCGAAAAAGTGCCGCCCGATCTGCGCTTCTTCGCCGGCGGTGACCGCAGCATTCGCGGCTACAAATACAAAGATATCTCGCCGCGCGATGACGAAGGCAAACTCACCGGTGCCTCAAAGCTGGCCACCGGCTCGCTCGAGTATCAGTACAACGTCTCCGGCAAATGGTGGGGCGCGGTATTCGTCGACTCCGGTGAAGCGGTCAACGACATCAAGCAGAGTAATGTTAAAACCGGTGCAGGCTTCGGCGTGCGCTGGTCTTCTCCGGTAGGGCCGATCAAGTTTGATATCGCGCGCCCGATTGGTGACGACAAGGAGCATGGATTGCAATTTTATGTAGGACTGGGGCCTGAACTATGAAGCTGTGGAAAAAGGTCCTGATCGGTATCGGTATTTTCCTGCTGGTGCTGTTGGCCAGCGTGGCGTTTCTGGTGGGCACCACGCCCGGATTGCATCTGTTGTTTAAAGGTGCCGATCGCTGGGTGCCGGGCCTGTCGATTAACAAGGTGGAAGGCGGCTGGCGCGATCTGACGCTGAGCGGCGTGAAGTACCAGATGCCGGGCGTCAGCGTGGATGCCGGGCGCTTCCATCTGGCGCTCAACCTCAACTGCCTGCTGCACTCCTCGGTGTGCGTGAACGATATCGCGCTGCAGGATGTCAGCGTGGTGGTCGACAGCAAAAAAATGACGCCCGCCAGTGCGCAGCCGCCGGAAGAGGAGAGCGGCAGCAGCAATCTCAGCACGCCATACCCGATCACGCTGAGCCGGGTCAGCCTGCATAACATCAACGTCAAAGTCGATGACACCGCCATTTCGCTGCTCGATTTCACCAGCGGCCTGCAGTGGCAGGATCGCGCGCTGACGCTCAATCCCACCCATATCCAGAGCCTGCTGATCGCGCTGCCGAAGGCGGCGAAAGTGGCGGACGAACAGGTGGTGCAGCCTAAAGTGCAGCAGCCGCAGCCGGATGAGAAACCGCTGGGCGAAACGCTGCAGGCGATGTTTGCCGAGCCGCTGCTGCCGGCACTGCCGGATTTCCAGCTGCCGCTCGATATCAACGTGCAGCAGCTGTTGGGTGAGCAGTTGCGCATCACCGGCGATACGGACGTGGCGATTACGCGTCTGCTGCTGAAGGCCAAAACTACCGACCGGCATGTGCAGCTGGAGACCTTTGACGTCGACTCGCCGCAGGGACAGATCAACGCCAGCGGCGATGCCCGGCTGGCGGATAACTGGCCGGTCAATTTTGTGCTCAACGGCTCGCTGAATCTCGATCCGATTAAAGGCGAGAAGATCAAACTGAACCTCGCCGGGGCAATGCGCGACGAGCTGAAGCTGGGCCTGAATCTCTCGGGGCCGGTGCGTGCCCAGCTGGACGCCGCCGCACAGCCGGCGGTCGCCGGTCTGCCGCTGTCGCTCAAACTCACCAGCCCGCAGCTGCGCTGGCCGCTGACCGGTCCGGTGCAGTATCAGGCGGATAATCTCGACTACCAGTTCAGCGGCAAAGCCACCGACTACGTGATGTCGCTGCGCACTGCGGTGAAGGGCGAAGCGGTGCCGCCGGCCACCATTACGCTGGACGGTAAAGGCAACGTGCAGCAGTTCAGCCTGGATAAACTGCGCGTGGCGGCGCTGCAGGGCAACATTGACCTTAGCGCGCTGGTGGACTGGAGCAAAGCCATCAGCTGGCGCAGCGAACTGACGCTGGCGGGCATCAATACCGCTAAACAGTATCCTGACTGGCCGGCGAAGCTCGACGGTAAAATCACCACGCGCGGCAGCCTGTACGGCGGAAGCTGGCAGCTTAGCGTGCCGCAGCTGGCGCTGAAGGGCAATGTGAAACAGAACGCGGTGAGCGCCGAAGGCTCGCTGACCGGCAACAGTTACAATCAGTGGAAAATCCCCGGCATTGACATCGCGCTGGGGCGCAACCATCTCGACGTGAAGGGCGAACTGGGCGACGCGCTAAATCTCGATGCCAGTGTCGATGCGCCGCATCTGGATAATGCGCTGCCGGGCCTCGGCGGCGTAGCCAAAGGCACCATCAAGGCGCGCGGTACGCTGCAGGCGCCCCAGCTGCTGGCCGATCTTACCGCCAGCGGCCTGCGCTGGCAGCAGTTGCAGATCCGCCGTGTCACGCTGCAGAGCGACGTGAAATCCAGCGATCAGGTCGCCGGTAAACTGCAGCTGCGCGTGGAGCAGCTGCAGCAGGACGCGCTTAAGATCAGCCTGCTGACGCTCAACGCCGACGGTAACGAGAAGCAGCACCAGCTGAAACTCAACGTGCAGGGCGAGCCGGTCTCCGGCCAGCTGGCGCTCAACGGTAGCTTTGATCGCCAGACGCAGCGCTGGCAGGGCAATCTCAACAATACGCGTTTTGACACGCCGGTGGGCGAATGGCGCCTGACGCGCGCGATGACAATTGACTACCTGAACAGCAAACAGAGCGCCACCTTCGGGCCGCACTGCTGGCTAAACCCCAACGCGCAGCTGTGCGTGCCGGAGCCGATCGAGGCCGGAGCCAGCGGCCATGCGCACGTGGTGCTGAACCGCTTCGATCTGGCGATGGTTAAGCCGTTCCTTACTGATGCCACCCAGCTGAACGGCGTATTCAGCGGTGATGCGCGCGTGAACTGGACCGCCGACGGCGCGCTGCCGACCGGCACGGTATCGCTTAAAGGAAACGGCGTAAAAGTGGTGCAGGATGTGCAGGGGAATAACCTGCCGATCGCCTTCGACACGCTCAACCTGAATGCGGCGCTGCGTAATGGACGCGCGCAGCTCGACTGGCTGATTCACATCGTGAATAACGGTCAGCTGAGCGGCAACGTGCAAATCGCCGATCCGGAGAATCGCCGCCAGCTGTCAGGCAACATCGGCATCAGCAACATTTCGCTGGCGATGCTCAACCCGGCGCTGATGCAGGGCGAGAAGATCAAAGGCAACCTCAACAGCAATCTGCGTCTCGGCGGCACGCTGCAGCAGCCGCAGATCTTTGGTCAGCTGGGGCTGAGCGATGTTGATGTGGATGGCAGCTTTATGCCGGTTGATCTCACCTCGGCCAATCTCAACCTGGTGTTTAACGGCATGAGTTCCACGCTCAACGGCCTGATCCAGACGCAGCAGGGTAACCTCACTCTGGGCGGCAACGCGGACTGGAGCCAGCTGGATAACTGGCGCGCGCGCGTCACTGCGCAGGGCAGCCGTATTCGCGTTACCGTTCCGCCGATGGTGCGGATGGACGTTTCGCCGGACCTGGCGTTTGAAGCCACACCGGCGGCGTTCAACCTTGACGGCAAGGTTGATATTCCGTGGGCGCGCATCACGGTGCAGGAAGTGCCGGAGAGCGCTACCGGCGTGTCGTCGGATGAGGTGATGCTGGATGAGAACCTCAAGCCGATTCAGCCGAAAACCGCCGCGATTCCAATCAACAGCAATCTGGTGATCCACGTCGGCAACGATGTGCGTCTCTCGGCCTTTGGCCTGAAAGCGCGCCTCAACGGCGATCTCAAACTGGTGCAGGATAAAACCGGCCTGGGCTTAAACGGACAAATCAATATTCCTTCCGGCCGTTTCCACGCGTATGGTCAGGATCTGATTGTGCGTAAAGGCGAGCTGCAGTTCGCCGGTCCGCCGGATCAGCCCTACGTCAATCTGGAGGCGATTCGTAACCCGGAAGCCACCGAGGATGATGTGACAGCCGGTCTGCGCGTCACCGGGCTGGCCGACGAGCCGAAGGTGGAGGTCTTCTCCGACCCGGCGATGTCGCAGCAGGAGGCGCTGTCTTACCTTTTACGCGGTCAGGGACTCAGCAGCGATGGCGACAGCAACGCCTTAACCTCGGCGCTGGTTGGACTGGGGGTTGCACAAAGTGGTCAGGTTATGGGTAAAATCGGCGAGACCTTCGGCGTCAGTAACCTTGCGCTTGATACCACCGGTGTCGGCGACAGCCAGCAGGTGCAGGTGAGTGGTTATGTGCTGCCGGGTCTGCAGGTAAAATACGGTGTTGGCATATTTGATTCACTGGCGACGCTCACTTTGCGTTATCGCCTGATGCCCAAACTCTATTTGGAAGCCGTGTCGGGTCTCGATCAGGCACTGGATTTGCTCTATCAGTTTGAGTTTTAGCAATGCGAATAATTGTCTACGGCAGTTTACGGCGCAAACAGGGAAATAGTCATTGGATGACCAATGCGCAATGGCTCGGCGACCATCAGATTGAAGGGTTTGCGCTCTACAATCTCGGTCACTATCCGGGCGTGGTTGAGGGGGACGGCACGGTGTACTGCGAAGTGTATCGCATCGACGCCAGCACCCTCGGCGAGCTGGATGCCTTGCGCAGCAAGAACGGCGAGTATAAGCGCCAGCTGATCCAGACGCCCTACGGCAGCGCCTGGCTGTACGTGTATCAGCGTTCGATTGCCGGTCGCACCCGCATCGCGAGTGGCGACTGGTTACGGCGCGATGACGCCGCAGAAGCGTAAATAAAAACACCGCCCAGTGGGCGGTGTTTTTTTATCTGCCGATCGCCATACATAGCGATGCGACAGCGCTGACAGAAAACTTACTTCTTCTGTGCGCGCTCGAAAGAGGAGATGATTTCAGCTTTAGCCGCTTCCGCGTTGTCCCAGCCGTCAACCTTCACCCATTTGCCTTTTTCCAGATCTTTGTAGTGCTCGAAGAAGTGGGTGATCTGCGCTTTCAGCAGTTCTGGCAGGTCGTTCACATCTTTAATGTGATCGTACTCTTTGCTCAGCTTGGTGTGCGGAACCGCTACCAGTTTGGCATCTTCACCTGATTCGTCGGTCATCTTCAGCACGCCCACTGGACGGCAGCGGATCACTGAACCTGGCTGCAGCGGATACGGGGTTGGCACCAGTACGTCAACCGGGTCACCATCCAGAGACAGCGTGTGGTTGATGTAACCGTAGTTGCACGGATAGAACATGTCGGTAGACATGAAACGGTCTACAAACAGGGCGCCAGACTCTTTGTCCACTTCATATTTGATCGGATCGGCGTTGGCCGGGATCTCGATGACGACATAGATATCTTCTGGCAGATCTTTACCTGCAGGCACCTGGTTCAAACTCATCTGGCTTTCCTTCATTAGTCGTAAGTTGAGTGACGGCTATTATAGCCAACTGACTCTGAAAGTATGCCCCCTTTTTGGCGTTTCGGAATGGTCCAGCAGGCTACTTCGTGGTGACAAACAGCGACACAATCCCTGCGGCGATTAGCGGCCCGACCGGCACGCCGCGAAAGAACGCCACACCAATCACCGTGCCAATCAGCAACCCGCCAATCACCGACGGCTGCACGCTCATTAAACTGACGCCGCGACCGCCGAGCCAGGCAACAAATACGCCAACGATAATCGCCACAATGGATTGCCAGTTAGCAAAGGATTTCAGCAGCGACGAGGCCGGCAGCGTGCCGCTTGCCAGCGGTGCCATGACGGCCACGGTGAGAATAATGATACCAATCTGGATGCCTTGCTTTTCGACGTAGGGAAAGAACTGTGCCAGCGGCGTGAGCTTAATCACCAGCAGGATGAGAATCGAAATGGTAACGGCGCTGTTGTGGACGAAGTAGCTCAGGATGGCGAGGCAGATAAGAATGAGGGTCGAGGCGTAGGCAGCCATGGTTTCTCCGTGAATAATGGGCGCGCTGACCGTGGCCAGCGCTGAGCGTGTTTAACGCCCCCATTTATCAACAATCATCGGGATTGGCGCAACTGCCTTTGTTGATTGATTGCAGCATCAGCGCCTGGTTGCGCACCAGACTGACGCCCTGCGCGCCCACTGACAGCGCCGCCATGGAGCCCTGACTGCTGAGGAAATAGCTGCGGCTGGCATCGGTCCAGCTATCACGGTAGGCCAGCCAGGCGCGCTGCGCATTGCGCAGTTTGTCTTTGGGCTCACCGGTTAATTTCTTCATCAGCTGGCTATATTGCGCATTCATCTCTTTGTCCCACGCCTTATTGGCCGTGCTGTAGCACTGCGACATGCCGGTGGTGCTGGACTCTTTATTCAGGCATTGATTGAGCTGCTGATCGATAGGGTTTTGCTGTGCCATTGCCACGCTGGACGCGAACAGAAAGGCGAGCGGAAGCCATTTTTTCATCGTTAAATTCCTTGCTTTTAGCGCTACGAACTTCAGGAAATCTGAAGCGTAGATGATCGTAATCAGGTTGACCATCAATGAAGGATAAAGTTTCCCCCGGTCACTGCCGATAATCTCTCCGTTTTAGGGCTACTGGATTCTCCCTTTTTTAAAGCGCACGGGAATTATCATGATCACACAGCTATCTATACGCACGGCTTTACTCTCTCTTCTGGCCTTTATGACGCTGCTGCTGCTGGCAGTGAGCGGTATGGGCATCTACGCCATCAATTCCGGCAACCAGTCACTTGACGCCATCAACCGTATTCAGGGCATTGAACTCAACAGCCTGTATCAGAGCAACGCCGATCTGATGCGTGCCCGCGCCAGCGCCGCGCTGGCGGTGCGCAAAATCGAAATCGGCCTGCTGGACGAGGGTGCGACCGTCACCAAACAGGCGCAGGCGGATGTCGCCAGCTCGCAACGCCATCTGACCGCGTTTATTGATGCCGGTACCGTCACCGCGCAGGGCAAAAGCCTCGCCGATGCGGTCGCGGCCGCGTTCAACGCGTATCAGAAAGGTGCCATGGCACCCATGATGGATGCGCTGCAAAAGCAGTATACCGATGAGTATTACCAGGTGCTGGAAGGCAACCTGTCGCAGCTGGCGGCTAACTATTCCAAGGCAGTGAACGACTTCAGTCTGTATGCCGACGAAGTCTCTGCCGCACGTCTGGCGGCAGCGGCGCACAATGAACTGCAGATGAAGATCATGATTGGCGTCGCCGTCGCGCTGACCCTGTTGCTGATTGCGCTGGCCTGGCTGCTGCTGCGCCGCGCGCTACTGCATCCGCTGGACGGGGCGATCCAGCATCTGGAGCAGATTGCAGCCGGCGATCTGTCACAGCCGCTGCCGGCAGCGGCCAATAACGAAATCGGCCGTCTGAACCAGGCGCTGACGGGAATGCAGCTGGCGCTGCGCAACTCGGTCAGCCAGGTGCGTGAAGCCAGCCTGCAGATTGACGTCGGCAGCCGCGAGCTGTCCGCGGGCACGGTGCATCTGTCGCAGCGCACGGAAGAGTCGGCGGCCTCGCTGGAGCAGACTGCCGCCAGCATGGAGCAGCTCACGGCTACCGTCCGGCTTAACGCCAGCAACGCGCAGCAGGCCAATCAGCTGGCCAGTAGCGTGTCCGATACCGCCGATCGCGGCGCGGAAGTGGTGTGCTACGTGATGGAGAAGATGCGTGAGATCACCCACAGCTCCGATCGGATCGCCGATATTCTCAGCGTGATCGACGGCATTGCGTTCCAGACCAACATCCTGGCGCTCAACGCCTCGGTGGAAGCGGCACGTGCCGGTGAGCAGGGGCGCGGTTTTGCCGTGGTTGCCAACGAAGTGCGCACCCTGGCCGGGCGCAGCGCCAGCGCCGCCAAAGAGATTCGTGAGTTGATCAGCGAATCACAGACGCGGGTCAAAGAGGGCAGCGACATGGCCACGCGCGCCGGCGAAACCATGGATGAGATCTCCAGTGAAGTGATGCGGGTGACCGCGCTAATGAAAGAGATCTCCATCGCCTCGGAAGAGCAGAGCCGCGGCATTGAGCAGGTCAATCAGGCGGTGACGCAGATGGATGAAGCCGCGCAGCAAAACGCCGCGCTGGTGGAGCAGGCCAGTGCCGCTACGCAGTCGCTGGAAGCGCAGTCGCAGCAGTTGCAGGCATCTATGGCACAGTTCCGCGTGCAGGCGGCATAGTTATGATGTGGTCAGGGATGACCGGTAACGTTGCCTGTGTTCGCCCTGATGGATGGCGACGCGGGAGAAGATAAAGCGGTAATTTACGCGGTGCGCATAAATGCGCACCCAACATAAACCGTGCCATCAACCTGTAGGGTCGCCATTAATGGCGACCGAAAATCATTTACTGACAGGCTTCACACGCAGGCATTTTAAATGCCCGCTTACATTACGCCTGATGTTCGTCCGGGAACTCACGCATGAAGCGTTCCACGTCGTCGACCATCGCATCATTACCGCAGAAGAACGGGCAGCGCTGGTGCAGCGTTTCCGGCTGAATATCGAGGATACGGTTTTTACCGTCGCTGGCTTTACCGCCCGCCTGTTCGGCGAGGAAGGCCATCGGGTTGCATTCATACAGCAGACGCAGCTTGCCTTTCGGGTGGCTGGCGGTGCTGGGATAAAGATAAATGCCGCCTTTCAGCAGGTTGCGGTGGAAATCCGCCACCAGTGAACCGATGTAGCGCGAGGTGTAAGGGCGCTTCGTTGAAACATCTTCTTCCTGGCAGAACTTCAGGTACTTTTTCACGCCCTGCGGGAAGCGGATGTAGTTCCCTTCGTTGATTGAGTAGGTGTAGCCTTTTTCCGGGAAGGTCATGCGTTCGTGGCTCAGGCAGAACACACCGAGCGACGGATCGTACGTAAAGGCATGAACGCCCACGCCGGTGGTGTACACCATCATGGTTGAGGAACCGTACACCACGTAACCTGCGGCAACCTGCTTGTGGCCCGGTTGCATGAAATCGGCTTCAGTGATTGGCGTGCCTGGCTCACTAATACGATGATAAATCGAGAAAATGGTGCCGACGGAAACGTTAACGTCGATGTTCGAGGAACCATCCAGCGGGTCCATCAATACTACGTACTTACCGTTCTCCGAACCTTCAAAGATGACAAACTCATCTTCTTCTTCGGAAGCAATCCCCGCGACCACACCGCGCGCCTTCAGTGCCGCTTTCAGCTTTTCGTTAGCGAACAGATCCAGCTTCATCTGCTGCTCACCCTGCACGTTCTCTACGCCGCTGGCACCAAGAATATCCACCAGACCCGCTTTGTTGATGTCGCGGTGGATGATTTTTGCGCCCAGCTTGATGGAGGAAATCAGCGCCGTCAGTTCACCTGTGGCGTGAGGAAAGTCGTGTTGCTTCTCGACGATGAATTCGCCTAACGTTTTCATAACACATTCCCTGAATCTACGATGGAGTGGCAGCAGCTGTAACAAGCTACCAACGTATGCGTACGCAGTTTAGCCGATTGAACTTCAAAAACCATAGTCCTAATCCGTTTCTTCCCTCCGGACTCGGCGTTACACTGTGCGCCGAACTTTTGAGTAATGGATCTTTTTATGCGCATTCACATCCTTGGGATTTGTGGCACTTTTATGGGCGGACTGGCGATGCTGGCCCGCTCGCTCGGACACGAAGTGACCGGTTCAGATGCCAATGTCTATCCGCCGATGAGCACGCTGCTGCAACAGCAAGGCATTGAATTAACTGAAGGTTACGACGCCTCGCAGCTGGATCCGGCACCGGACCTGGTGATCATCGGCAACGCCATGACGCGCGGCAACCCGTGCGTGGAAGCGGTGCTGGAACGCAACATTCCTTACCTCTCCGGACCGCAATGGCTGCACGATTTCGTGCTGCGCGATCGCTGGGTGCTGGCGGTGGCCGGTACCCATGGCAAAACCACCACAGCCGGCATGGCAGCGTGGATTCTCGAGGCCTGCGGCCTGGAACCGGGCTTTATTATTGGTGGGGTGCCGGGTAACTTCGACGTATCGGCAAAATTAGGAAAAAGTCCATTCTTCGTCATTGAGGCGGATGAGTACGACTGCGCGTTTTTCGACAAGCGTTCCAAGTTTGTACATTACTGCCCGCGCACCCTGATCCTCAACAATCTTGAGTTCGATCATGCCGACATCTTCGACGATCTGCGGGCGATCCAGAAGCAGTTCCACCATCTGGTGCGCATCGTGCCGGGTCAGGGCAAGATCCTGCTGCCGGAACACGATCACAACATTAAGCAGGTGATGGCGATGGGCTGCTGGAGCGAGCAGGAGAGCGTGGGCGATAACGGTCGCTGGCAGGCGAAGAAGCTGGTGCCGGATGCCTCGCGCTGGGAAGCCTGGCTCGACGGTGAGAAAGTGGCGGAAGTGAACTGGGCGCTGGTCGGCGAACATAACATGCACAACGGCCTGATGGCGATTGCCGCCGCACGTCACGTTGGCGTGAAGCCGTGCGATGCCGGAGAGGCGCTGAACAGCTTCATTAACGCGCGTCGTCGCCTCGAGCTACGCGGCGAAGTGAACGCGATTAAGGTGTATGACGATTTTGCCCATCACCCAACGGCGATTCTCGCTACGCTGGCGGCGCTGCGCAGTAAAGTCGGCGGCACCGCACGCATTCTGGCGGTGCTTGAGCCGCGCTCTAATACCATGAAGATGGGCGTGAGCAAGAACGAACTCGCTCCTTCGTTAGGGCGTGCCGATGAGGTGTTCCTGTTCCAGCCGCACCACATTCCGTGGCAGGTCGCGGACGTTGCGGAAGCCTGCATTCAGCCGGCACACTGGAGCGCGGACATTGATACGCTGGTGGAGATGGTGGCTAAAGCGGCGCAGCCGGGTGATTCGATTCTGGTGATGAGCAACGGCGGCTTTGGCGGGATTCATCAGAAACTGCTGGAGCGGTTAGGTAAGTAATGCGTGGCCGGTTCAGGGCCGAGAGGCGATCTGCCCTCATCCCAGCCTTCTCCCGCAAGCGGGAGAAGGGGCCGTCCGGGGCGGACGTCACATCCAGCGCTCGCCCTCAGCTACCTCAGCATTCTGCTTCAGCTACCTCAGCACTGTGCTTCAGCTGCTTCAGCACTCTGCTTCTAACCCGGCACTGTACTTTATATCCCCTCTCCCGCTTGCGGGAGAGGGTTAGGGTGAGGGCAGGGCAACCGTCCGCAGCGGACTTACGCTTCAGCCAGCTCGCGCAGATACTGGAAAATCTGGCGGGCGGCTTTTGGCGGCTTACTAGCGGCTTTCTCTTTCTGCGCGTTGCGGATCATACTGCGCAGCTGCTGACGGTCGGCGTGCGGATAGAGATTCAGCACTTCCGCCACCGCGTCATCACCCTGCTCGATCAGCCGATCGCGCAGCTGCTCCAGCTTATGGAACAGTGCAACCTGCTGGTTGTGGCGGTTCTTCAGCTTATCCAGTGCCAGGCGGATTGGTTCTTCGTCGCGCTGACGCAGCATTTTACCAATCAGCTGCAGCTGGCGGCGGCGGCCTTCCTTCTTAATGCGCTGCGCCAGTTCAATGGCGTCACGCAGCTGTTCATCAAGCGGGATCTTATCCAGGGAGTTTTTCCCTAAATCCACTAACTCGGCGCCCAGGCGTTTCAGCTCCTCGGCGTCGCGTTTAATTTCACTTTTACTGACCCAGATAATCTCTTCGTCTTCTTCTTCCTGATTATCCGGCACATCGTCGAGCCAGTCTTCGGGCTGCTTCGTCATCTGTTGGCTCCCTAAAAAAAGAGGCTAATCCTACCAGTTTATCGGGCGACTGCGAAATTGTTCTCTGAGTCTGATAGACTCAATAAATTCATACTTAAGATTAGACGGCAGGTCGATGAACGTATCTACTCAGGTTGCAGAACAACGTAAAGTGTTGGAACAGGCTGTCGCGCAGGCGCTGGAACTGGCGCAAGCCAGTACCGACGGAGCAGAAGTGGCGGTCACCAAAACCACCGGAATCGGTGTCAGTACCCGCTACGGCGAAGTGGAAAACGTCGAATTCAACAGCGATGGCGCGCTTGGCATCACCGTCTATCACCAAAACCGCAAAGGCAGTGCTTCCTCGACCGATCTCAGCCCGGACGCGATTAAACGCACCGTGCAGGCGGCGATCGATATCGCGCGCTACACCTCGCCCGATCCCTGTGCTGCGCCGGCCGAGCGCGATCTGCTGGCGTTTGAGGCGCCGGATCTCGATCTCTATCACCCGTGGGAGATCGACGCCGATCGCGCCATTGAGCTGGCCGCGCAAGCCGAGCAGGCCGCGCTGCAGGCTGATAAGCGCATCACCAATACCGAAGGGGGCAGCTTTAACAGCCACGTCGGTATCAAAGTCTTTGGTAACAGTCACGGCATGCTGCAGAGCTACTGCTCGAGCCGGCATTCGCTGTCGAGCTGCGTCATTGCCGAGCACAATGGTGACATGGAGCGCGACTACGCCTACACCATTGGCCGCGCGATGGGCGATCTGCAAAGCGCCGACTGGGTGGGCGCGGAGTGCGCGCGCCGCGTGCTGGCACGTCTTTCGCCACGTAAGCTGCCGACCATGAAAGCGCCGGTGCTGTTTGCGCCGGAAGTGGCCACCGGCCTGTTCGGCCATCTGGTGGGCATGATCAGCGGCAGCAGCGTTTACCGCAAATCCACCTTCCTGCTCGACGCGCTGGGCCAGCAGATTTTGCCGTCGTGGCTGACGATTGAAGAGAAGCCGCACCTGCTGAAAGGGCTGGCCTCGACGCCGTTCGACAGCGAAGGCGTACGCACCGAAGCGCGCGAAATCGTGAAAGATGGCGTGCTGCAGAACTGGCTGCTGACCAGCTATTCGGCGCGTAAGCTTGGCCTGCAAAGCACCGGCCACGCGGGCGGCATTCATAACTGGCGCATCGCCGGTCAGGGCCACAGCTTTGACGATCTGGTGAAGCAGATGGGGCGCGGTTTGATCGTTACCGAGATGATGGGTTCCAGCGTCAGCGCCATGACCGGTGACTACTCGCGCGGTGCGGCGGGCTTCTGGGTTGAAAACGGCGAAATTCAATACTCTGTGAGCGAGATCACAATTGCGGGTAACCTCAAAGATATGTGGCTCAATATGGTAACGGTCGGTAACGACATTGAAACGCGCAGCAATATACAATGCGGATCGGTGCTGCTGCCGGAGATGAAAATCGCCGGACAATAAAGACATCGCTTGATGAAAGCAGCCCACAGCGGCTGCTTTTTTTTCGCCTGATAATAATTAAAGGAAAACGTTATGCGTAAGCATGTGATTGCTATGTTGTCTTTGTCGTTGCTGTTCTCTTCAGCCAGCCTGTTCGCGGCTGACCTGGAGCAGGATATGGATACCCTGAAAGACGGGCTGAGTGTCGTCAAGAAAACTTCTGACGCACAGGAAATGCACGCTGCACTGGGCAAGATGCGTGCCGCTGCGCAGGATGCAAAAAAATCCACGCCGGAAAAACTGGAAGGCCAGGGTGCTGACAGCGCACAGATCAAGGATTACCACGCCGGTCTGGACTCACTGATTGCCCAGATCGACGTTGTCGACCAGCTGGCGCAGGCTAACAAGCTGGACGAGGCGAAAACCGAAGCGAAGAAACTGGAAGATATCCGTAACGCCAACCATAAGAAATTCCGCTGATAAACCGGGCCAGCCTGCAGGCTGGCCTTATTCCTGCCGCAGCCTTGCGTCATTCCACCGTTTTTATCCCGCTTTTTACCTCATTTCACGCATTTCGTGAGCGATCTCGCATAGTTCGTGCATCGTGCGATCTGGCGCACAGTCGCCCGTGGGATTTCCACTTTGAGGTGGAAATGTTGCGTCTCCACACCGCCAGGCGGACAGCGTAATTTCTTCTCAACGCGAATTATCTGACATTGTCCGCTGTAAACAGGAGTAACAAGGTGAGGAGTGATGCTGTCCCGCTGAAACCGAGCACGCCGGAGGCAATTCAGGCGCTGGCGGATAAGGTGATGAATCAAATCGCGGCGCTGTATGCCGCGCACCACATTGCAGCCAATGCGGTGCAACAGCAAATGCTGGCCTCACATGTCCGCGCCATGGCGGCACGTTCTCTCACCGGAGAGGCGCTGCCGGACGTCGAAGCCGAACTGTTTGAGGACATCTCGCCTGAGACCATGGCGCTGGCGCAGCAGGTGGTGGATCTGTTTGGCAATTTGCCTGTCGAAGAAGCCTGGCTGCTGTCGGTGCATATCGAAGTGGCGAAATCGAACGAAGCATGAATTGAGAGAGGAACGGAATATGGTAACGGTAGTGATTGGCGATCGTCTGGGTAAAGGACAGAAAGTGGCAGCTGGCGTGGAAAAAGCCGGCGGCCGGGCAGTAGTGGTGCCGGGCGTGGCGGCGGATATGAAACTGGGCGATGTGATGAAGGCGGAAAACGCTGATTTCGGCATCTCCTTCTGCGGCAGCGGCGGCGCCGGTGCCATCACCGCGCAGAACAAGTACGGCTACAAAGCCAAACACGGCATGCGTTCGGTGGACGAAGGGGTAACCGCCATCAACGAAGGCGCCACCGTGCTCGGTTTTGGCTTCATGGATAAAGAAGAGCTGGGTGAGCGTCTGGTTCAGGCCTGGAATAAAAAACACGGCAGCTAAGCATGAAACAACAGTATGAGACGCAGGTCACGGTGCAGGGCAAAGGCGACAGCAAAGCAAAAGCCTTCGCCGATGCGCTCAGCAAGGTGCAGCAGCAGGTGCTGCGCACCAGCCAGAAAATTCTGTTGCGCATTGAACCGCTCGATGTGCGGGTGCTGCGCGCGCAGGAGAGCGTGCGGAAGGAGAAATTTCTGTTCTTCTTCCTCGCGCGTGAACGGCGGAATTACAGCGTGGAGCTGGAAATTACTGTCAGCGTCACTGTGATCGACACCGAGAGCGTGACCTTCACAGCAACGTAAGAATAACGACAACAAGGGTAACATTATGTTTTTAATCATTTTGTTTAAGTCGTTGATCATAGGTGGATTAGTCGGCGTGGGCGTTGGAGCGGGCGCGGCGCGCATGTTCCACGCGCCTGTCACGCAGGGGATGGGTGCCTTCCGTACGCTGGGCGAGCTCAACTCCTGCGAGGGCGATCCGGCTTCGCACTTCTCCTTTGGTCTCGGCTTCTTCTTTAACGCCTGGGCATCCTCCGTTGCTGCGGGCTCCTTCACGCAGGATGTGGATCACCGCATTCTGCCGAACTGGGGCGCGGCCGCACTGATGGTAAAGAACCGCAACGTCGCGGAAACGCTGCATAACCCGAAACGCATGGCGATTGCCTGCGGCATCATCGGCATGATCGTGGTGGCCTTCCTGAACAGTACCGCTTCTGCCGTACCGGCTGCGCTGCAGGTGACTGCGGTAAAAGTGCTGGTGCCGGCGGCGAATCTGCTGGTGAACACGGTGATGCCGGTGATCTTCTGGCTGGCGGCGATAGATGCCGGTAAGAAATCGGGCTTCTGGGCAACCATTTTTGGTGGTCTGGCGCAGTTGATCATGGGTAACGCCGTGCCGGGTCTGGTGCTGGGCATTCTGATCGGTAAAGGCGTGGAAGAGAGCGGCTGGAACAAAGTCACCAAAGTGATGATGGCTGCGATTGTCCTGCTGTTTGTGCTGAGCGGCTTCTTCCGTGGCTTCGATGTGAAACTGCTGCAATCCTTCCAGCTCGGCATCCCTGGCTGGCTCGACATGATCCACAACAGCCTGAGCGGCAAATAAGGAGCCTTCAGCATGAACGAGAACGAAAACAAAGGGTTCTGGTACGCCGACTGGTCTTTCCCGCTGTTTGTCGGCCTGCTCTCCTCCGGCGTATTCGCCGGGACGCACATGTACTACCTGTACGGCATCGGTGCTTTTAACGAAGTGGCATTCGTTTCGATGCTGCGCTCCGGCATGGAAACCGGCGTGTACGGCGCGGTGGCGGCGTTTGGTGCCAGCTTCCTGTTTGCGCGCATCATTGAAGGCTCGCTGGTAGGGATTCTGGATATCGGCGGCGCGATTCAGACCGGCGTCGGCCTCGGTGTGCCGGCGCTGCTGCTGGGAGCCGGTATCGTGTTTCCGGTGGCGAACTTTGCCGCCTCGCTGGCAACCGGGCTGGTGATTGGTGTGGCGATTGGCTACGTGATTATCCTCGCGCGTAAATTCACCATCAACCAGAGCGATTCCACCTACGGCGCGGACGTAATGATGGGCGCCGGGAATGCCTCCGGTCGCTTCCTTGGTCCACTGATTATTCTGTCTGCTATGGCGGCGTCGATTCCGATCGGCCTCGGTTCGCTGGTCGGTGCGCTGCTGTTTTACCTGTGGAACAAGCCGATTACCGGCGGCGCAATTCTCGGTGCCATGGTGCTCGGCGCTATCTTCCCGGTTTCGCTTTGATGTATGCGGTCGCCATGAATGGCGACCCTACAATGCCTGATATTACGCAAGCGTTTGAGTAAAGCATTGATTGTAGGGTGCGCATTCATGCACACCATGAGGAGTAAGCATGTTTGATCTGATTCTGCGCCGCGCGCGTCTGTGTGATGAACAGCTGGTGGATATCGCGATTCGCGCCGGCAAAATCGCGGCGGTCGGTAAGGTGGACGGCGCAGCGCAACAGGAGCGCGATCTCGGCGGCCGCTACTACGTCAGCGCCGGCTGGATTGACAGCCACGTACACTGCTATCCCAAATCACCGATTTACCACGACGAAGCCGACGCGATTGGCGTGGCGCAGGGCGTCACCACCGTGGTGGATGCGGGCAGCACCGGTGCCGATTACATCGACGACTTTTATCAGCTGACGCGCAGCGCGAAGACCGAAGTGCGCGCGCTGATCAACATCTCGCGCACCGGCATCGTCACGCAGAACGAGCTGGCCGACATGGCGCAGATCGATGGCGAAGCGGTGGTGCAGGCGGTACAGCGTCGCCCGGACTTTATTGTCGGCCTGAAGGCACGCATGAGCAGCAGCGTGGTCGGCGACAACGGCATTCAGCCGCTGGTGCGCGCCAAAGCCATTCAGCAGGCGGCGGGCAATCTGCCGCTGATGGTGCACATCGGTAACAACCCGCCGGTGCTGGAGGAGATAGCCGCGCTGCTCACTTCCGGCGACATCATCACTCACTGCTTCAACGGCAAGCCGAACCGCATTCTGTCACCGCAGGGCGAGCTGAAAGCGGCGGTTAAGCAGGCGATCGCGCGCGGCGTGAAGCTGGATATCGGCCACGGCAGCGCCAGCTTCAGTTTTGCGGTGGCGCGCGAGGCGATTGCCCAGGGCATTCTGCCGGACACCATCAGCTCCGATATCTATTGTCGCAACCGCATCAACGGCCCGGTGCACAGCCTGGCGCACGTGATGTCGAAATTTTTCTCCATCGGCATGACGCTGCCGCAGGTGATCGCCTGCGTCACCGTTAATGCCGCAGCGGGTCTGCATCTGGCCGGTAAAGGGCATCTTACCGCCGGTTATGACGCCGATCTGACCATTTTTACCGTCAAAGAGGAAGCCCGCCCGTTCGTCGATGCTGAAGGCGAACGGGTAACGGGTGAGCAACATTTGCTGCCGCTGGCCGTGGTGATCGCGGGCCAGTGGCATCTGACTGAGGAAGGGAAAGCGCATCATGTCTTCGATTTATGAGAAATATGACCTGAAACAGGTGATCAACGCCTCCGGCCGTATGACCATTCTCGGCGTGTCGACGCCGTCCGCCGACGTGGTGGATACCGTCAGCTACGGCCTCAATCACTACTTTGAGATCAAAGATCTGGTCAACAAAACCGGTGCCTACATCGCGCGCCTGCTGGAAGTCGAAAACGCGGTGGTGGTGTCCTGCGCCTCGGCCGGTATTGCCCAGTGCGTAGCGGCGGTGATCGTCAAAGATAACGACTGGCTGCTGGATAACCTGCACGCCGCGCCGCTCAGCGTGCCGCACGACATTGTGGTGCCGAAAGGCCATAACGTGAACTACGGCGCGCCGGTGGGCAGCATGGTGGCGCTGGGTGGCGGACGCCTGATTGAGGCTGGTTACAGTAATGAGTGCTCGCCAGAACAGCTGGCGGCGGCCATCACGCCGACCACCGCGGCGCTGCTGTACGTCAAGTCGCATCACTGTGTGCAGAAAAGCCATCTCAGCGTCGAACAGGCGGCGGTGGTCGCGCGCAAACACGGTATTCCGCTGATTGTCGATGCGGCGGCCGAAGAGGATTTGCAGTGCTATTACCAGATGGGGGCTGACCTGGTGATCTACAGCGGTGCCAAAGCGATTGAAGGGCCAACCAGCGGCCTGGTGCTTGGCCGCAGCCAGTACGTCGAGTGGGTGAAACGCCAGAGCAACGGCATTGGCCGCGCGATGAAAGTCGGCAAAGAGGGCATTCTCGGTCTGACTCAGGCGATTGAAAGCTACCTGCTGCAGAGCAAAACCAGCGGTGCCGACATGGTGGCGAAGATGACGCCCTTTATCGATAACCTCAACACGCTGAACGGCGTCAGCGCGCGCGTGGTGTGGGATGCCGCTGGTCGTGATATCGCCCGCGCCGAGATCAAATTTGATGAAGCGGTGACGGGCTGGCCGACCGGCGAGCTGGTGCAGGCGCTGAAAAACGGCGACATCGCCATCTATTTCCGCGGCTATAAAGCCAACGAAGGCATTATCGAAGCGGATGTGCGCAGCGTCAGCGCGGAACAGCTGCACATTATCTTTAGCCGCATCCAGGCGCTGCTCAGCGGAGGAAAACGCGCATGAATCTCAACCCCAATTTCTATCAGGGCCGTCTGTGCCTCAACGTGCTGGCTGGTTCAAAGCAGAATGCGCAGGCGATCTGGCAGGCGGCAGAAGGGCATGTGCTGGTCGGCGTTCTGTCGAAAAACTACGCCTCGAATGAGGCCGCGATTGCCGATATGCGCGAGTACGCGGCGCTGATTGATAATGCGCTGTCGGTCGGGCTGGGTGCGGGCGACCCGAATCAGTCGGCGATGGTCAGTGAAATCTCGGCGGAACTGCAGCCGCAGCACGTTAATCAGGTCTTTACCGGCGTGGCCACCAGCCGCGCGCTGCTCGGACAGCCACACACCATCGTGAACGGTCTGGTTTCACCAACCGGCACGCCGGGCAAGGTGAAAATCTCCACCGGTCCGCGCAGTTCGCAGGCGGCGGACGGCATTGTGCCGATCGCCACGGCGATCGCCATGCTGCAGGATATGGGCGGCAGTTCGGTGAAGTATTTCCCGATGGGCGGCCTGAAAGCGGTGGAGGAGTATCGCGCGGTGGCGGACGCCTGTGCGCACCATGATTTCTGGCTGGAGCCGACCGGCGGTATCGATCTCAGTAATTTCGAAGAGATTGTGCGGATTGCTCTGGAGGCCGGGGTCAGTAAAGTCATCCCGCACGTTTACAGCTCAATTATTGATAGCGCCAGCGGCGACACGCGCATTGACGATGTGCGTCAGCTTCTGGCAACGTGCAAGAAACTGCTGTAACAAATGAGTAACAGGTGAGGCTCCGTGAGATTTCCCAATCAGCGTTTAGCTCAACTCTTCGCGGCGCTGCAAAGCGAAACGCTGCCACAGGATGAGCTGGCGCGGCGTTTTTCCGTTTCAACGCGCACGGTGCGCACCGACATCACCGCGCTCAATGCGCTGCTGGAACAGCACGGCGCTCAGTTCGTGCTGGCGCGCGGCGCGGGCTATCAGCTAAAAATCGACGACGCGGTGCGCTTCGGCCGCCTGCAGCAGGAGAGTGCGGCACCGCTGCGGGTGCCGCGCACCTCGCAGGATCGGGTGCGCTATTTGCTGAGCCGCTTTCTCACCGCCGCGTATTCGCTCAAGCTGGAAGATCTGTCGGAAGAGTGGTTCGTCAGCCGCGCCACGCTGCAGAGCGATATGGCGGAAGTGCGCGAGTGGCTGGGCCGCTATCATCTCAACATCGAAACCAAGCCGCGCTACGGTATGAAACTGTTTGGCAGCGAGGCGGCGATTCGCACCTGCCTGACCGATCTGCTGTGGCAAATCGACCAGCAGACGCCGGACAGCCCACTGCTGACGGTCGAGGCGCTGCACAGCGGCATGCTGGCGCAGCTGCAGCCGCTGCTGGCGCAGTGTTTCACGCAGCATGCCATCCGGCTGAGCGATGAAGGCGAGCGCTATCTGCTGATTTACTGCGCGGTGGCGGTGCGCCGCATCAGCGAAGGCTTCCCGCTCAGCGATCCCGGCGCGGAGGATGTCGGCGAGGAGATACGCGAGGCGGCGCACGATCTGGTTAATCTGATGCGCCCGCTGGTGGGTAAAGGCATCTCGCAGGCGGAAGAGAACTGGCTGCGCGTCAATATTGCGGCGCGGCAGATTCAGGCGCTGGCCCCCAGCACCATCAACGCCGATGACGCGGATGCGCTGGTGGATTACCTGCTTAACTACATCAACACCCATTACAACTACCGGCTGCAGCAGGATGAGCAGCTGCGCGCCGATCTGCTCACGCACATCAAAACCATGATCACCCGCGTGCGCTATCAGATCCACATCCCTAATCCGCTGCTGAGTAACATCAAGCAGCACTATCCGATGGCCTACGATGTAACGCTGGCGGCCGTCACCAGCTGGGGCAAATACACGCCGTATACCATCAGCGAAAACGAGATTGGCTTTCTGGTGCTGCACATCGGCGTCGGGCTGGAGCGACATTACGATGTCGGCTACCAGCGACACCCGCAGGTGTTGCTGGTCTGCGACAGCGGCAACTCCACGCTGCGCATGATCGAGGCGCTGCTGCTGCGCAAATACCCGCAACTGGTGGTGACGGCGCGGCTGTCGCAGCGCGACTACGAAGTGCGTGCGCACATTGATGAAGATTTTGTTATTTCAACCGCGCGGCTCAGCGAGAAGAACAAGCCGGTAGTGATGATGTCGCCATTCCCTACGGAGTTTCAGCTGGAACAGCTCGGCAAGCTGGTGCTGGTGGATCGCACCCGGCCTTACATGCTGGAGAAGTACTTCGACGCGCAGCATTTCATGGTGCTCGACCGGCCAATGAGCCAGTCGGCGCTGTTCCGCCTGCTGTGCGATCGGCTCGAAGCGGAGGGCTATGTCGATGCTGATTTTTATCCTTCGGTTGAAGAGCGTGAAGCGATTGTCAGTACCATGCTGGGCGAAGGGATTGCGCTACCACACTCGCTGGGATTACTGGCTAAAAAAACCGTGGTTTATACCGTGCTGGCACCGCACGGCGTGAGCTGGGGCGATGAGACGGCTTCGGTAATTTTTCTGCTGGCGATCAGTAAGAGCGAATACGAAGAGGCGATGGCGATTTACGATCTGTTTGTCACCTTCCTGCGCGAAAGGGCGGTGACAAGACTGCGCGACTGCGCTGATTTCGTCAGCTTTAAAGCGGTGGCAATGGATTGTCTGAGCCGGTTGTGATGGGGATGGGTGCGGTTTGTCCCTCACCCTAACCCTCTCCCGCAAGCGGGCGAGGGGACCGATCCAGCGGCGTGTGAGTTCAGTTGCTGATCCTTAGCGCCCGGTGGATTGACTGAATTCTGGCCCTCAAACCACGTTCGGGCGGCTCCCTCTCCCGCGTGCGGGAGAGGGCTGGGGTGAGGGCGAAGTGCCGCCAGCCCACAAAATCAGCCGCGTTTCGCCAGCAGTTTTGGAATCTCACGCAGGCACCAGGCTTTGGCTTCACCCATGCTATCGCGGCGCCACGCCATAATAATATCCACCTCACGGGTATACTCGGCGCTGACGACGCGCAGGCGGCCTTCGGCGATATCTTTCTCTACCATCGGATAGGGCATGGTCGCTACGCCGAGACCGGCCAGCAGCGCGCGGCGTTTATCATCCATGCTGCTTACCGTCAGGCGCTGCTGTTTGTCCAGCAGCTGCACCGTCAACACCGGACGTTCGCGCGCGGTGTCCGCCACGGCGATGCCGCGATACTTAACGCGCGTGACCTCGGACAGCGGCTCGGCTTCCTGATGAATCGGGTGATCCGGACTGGCAACATACACGCTCATAATGCTGTACAGCTTGCGCGTGTTGATTTCGGTGGAGGCGCGAAAATGCAAATCCGGCGCGATCACGATGTCGGCGCGCCCCTGTTCCAGTCGCTCCCACGCGCCCGCCAGCACTTCGGTGACCAGCGAAATCTGCGTATTGGCTTTCTCGGCCAGCTTCTCTACCAGCGGGAACAGCAGCTCGGTCGGGATCAGCGCTTCGGCCACGATGGTCAGATGGGTTTCCCAGCCGCGCGCCAGCGCTTCGGCATCGGTGGTGAGTTTATCGGCGGCTTCCAGCAGCACGCGGCCGCGTTCCAGCAGCATTCGCCCGACGTTGGTGAATTTGGTGCGATGGCCGGAGCGGTCAAACAGCACCACATCCAGCTCCTCTTCCAGCTTCTGCATGGTGTAGCTCAGCGCCGATGGCACGCGTCCCAGCTCGTCGGCCGCCGCGGCGAAGCTGCCGCGCCGGTCAATCGCATCCATCACACGTAAAGCTTCCAGGGTTAACGCGCGCTCTTTAGCCATGCCGACTCTCTGTCAGTAAATTTGAATATGCCAGGCAGATTAACTGGCTAACAATCCGGCGTCCAGCCTTTTACCATTGACGTATAAAGCCTGTGGTGGATTCTCACCGCAGTGCGTCGGAGGTAAAGCATGATGACAACCCGCTGCGCGTCCGCATGTGGCCAGGCCGATTTCGGTTGGTTGCAGGCGCGCTATAGCTTCTCATTTGGCCACTATTTTGATCCCCAACTGATGGGCTACGCCTCGCTGCGCGTGCTGAATCAGGAAGTGCTGGCACCCGGTGCGGCATTTCAGCCGCGCACCTATCCGCAGGTAGATGTGCTCAACCTGGTGCTGCAGGGTGAAGCCGAATACCGCGACAGCGAAGGCAATCACCTGGTGGCGCGCGAGGGCGAAGCGATGCTGCTGTCGGCCCGCCAGGGCGTCAATTACAGCGAACACAATATCAGCAAGGATCGCCCACTGACGCGCATGCAGCTGTGGCTGGCCGCCTGTCCGGAACGGGAAAATCCGCTGCTGCAAAAACGCGCGCTGCCGCAGCAAACCCATGTGCTGATTGCGTCACCGGATGGCGCGGACGGCAGTTTGCAGCTGCGCCAGCAGGTGTGGGTACATCAGGTCACGCTGGCACCGGGCGAGCAGTACAGTCTGGCGCTGCACGGACCGCGCGCCTATTTGCAGTCGATTCACGGTGCGCTTGAGGTACGGGCCAGCAGTGCGCATCAGGAGCAGCTGCGCTGTGGCGATGGGGCGTTTGTCAGTGAAGAGGCGCAGATTACGCTGCAGGCGGAAACGCCGCTGCGTGCGCTGGTAATTGATATTCCGGTGTAAAAAAGGCGGCCCTGTTGGCCGCCTGTGGCATTATTTCAGAATGGTAAAGGCGGTGGTGACGTGCTTCACGCCGCTGACACGGCTGGCGATATCCGCTGCTGCCTTCGCTTCTTCCTGCGTTACCAGACCCAGCAGGAACACTTCCCCGTTCTCAGTGGTGACTTTCACGTTGGACGATTTCACCTGATCGCTGCCCAGCAGCTGCGAGCGGATTTTGGTGGTGATCCACGTATCTGATGAAGACGTGCCGAGGCTCACTTTCTGCCCGGTGCGAATCTCGTTATACACCTCTGTCGCGCCATCAACGCCCATGGCGATCTGTTTCGCCCGGCTGGCGAGATCGGCTGACGGTGCCTGACCGGTCAGCAGTACTTTGCCCTGATACGCGGTCACGACCACGCGCGCCTGATTTTTGATCTGCTCATCTTTTGCCAGCGCGTTAGTGACGCGCAGCTCCAGCGTGCCGTCATCAACCTGCGTGCCCACGGTACGCGGGTCGGTGGCGGTTTTGGTGGCGACCGCAGCGCCGCCGGCGACAACCGCCACGCAGCCCTGCAGCAGCATGGCGGTTAACAGAATGGCGATAGCGTTCAATGCTTTCATTTGAGCTCCTTCAGTCATTCCTGGTGTGGGAACAAGGTGTTATCAATCAAATCGCACAGGCAGTTCAGCGTCAGCATATGCATCTCCTGAATGCGTGCGCTGCGATGTGACGGAATGCGAATTTCCACATCGTGCGGACCGAGCAGGCCCGCCAGCTCACCGCCGTCATGGCCGGTCAGCGCGACGATAGTCATATCGCGGGTAACCGCAGCTTCCACCGCTTTAACAATATCGCGGGTGTTGCCACGGGTGGAGATGGCCAGCAGAACGTCGCCGGCCTGTCCAAGCGCACGAACCTGCTTGGCATAAATTTCGTCGTGCAGACGGTCGTTACCGATTGCCGTCAGCATCACATTGTCCGCACTCAGCGCCAGCGCCGGCAGGCTGGGACGCTCAGTCTCAAAACGGTTAATCATGCTGGCGGCAAAATGCTGGGCGTTAGCCGCCGAGGCGCCGTTACCGCAGCTGAGGATTTTGTTGCCGTTCAGCAGTGACTGCACCAGCGTCATCGCGGCGCGGGAAATCGCATCTGGCAGCGCTTCGGCTGCGGCGATTTGCGTCTGAATACTTTCGGTAAAACACGCTTTAATTCTGTCCTGCACAAGACCACCTGGTTCTATCCATCCGCACGAAAGGCATCGGCCAGCCACACCAGTTCGCGCCCGGTGATGGCGATGATGTCAAAACGGCAATTCACCGTATCAAAACTGCCGCCGCGTGCCAGCAACCACAGCGCAGCGGTACGCAGCAGCTTTTGTTGTTTCTGGCGCGTCACGCTGGCAGCCGCGCCGCCAAAACGTGCATCGCGCCGATAGCGCACTTCAACAAACACCCAGCAATCCGCGTCGCGCATAATCAGGTCGATTTCCCCGCTGCGGCAGCGCACATTGCTGGCTTCCCACTGCAGTCCGGCGCGCTCAAGGTAGCGACGCGCCTGCTGCTCCTGCTCAGCGCCGAGGCGCTGGCGGTTTACTGCACCGGAACGATTTGTCCCTGACGATACTGGTTCCATGCCAACTTCCTGTTGATCACGCAATCCGTGTCGGCGCTCAGCTTGCCGGTATTGCCATCAATGGCGAAGCCCGGTACCTGACGCATCTGGTTAAACTGGTTCGCCAGCGTCCAGGCATCAATGCCCATCGCATAGAGGCGTACCAGCGAATAGTCGTTGTTGAAACTGCGCGCCGCCTGCTGCATCAGGCCCGGATTGGCGCCGGACAGCAGCGGAATATCGCTGAACTGCAGGCCATCCATCTCCAGCCGGAAGTCCGGACCGGCACCGGCCTGCGCGCTGCGCGAGCTGGCATACAGGGCGATGTTATTGCGGCTGCTGGTGCGCATGGCAATCATCGGCTTGATCAGCTGCAGTTCGTCCTGAGTGGCAATAATGTAAACCGCATCAACGCTGCCGCTGCTGCTCTCAGGTGCCGGAGTGCTGGTCTGCGGTGCCGGAATCGTCAGACCGGCAACCGCCACGCCCTGCGGCTGGTCCGGCTGGACCGTCAGCGGCGTGCCGCTCAGTGCAATACCGGCGCCGCTGTTGATGCCCTGTTTCAGCTCGCCCACGCCGCCGAAACGCTGCTGCAGCACGGTTGTGCCGCCCAACTTCTGCCACTCCTGCGCAAACGCTTTGCCCACGCGGTCGCCATAGCTGCTGCGCGGCATCAGCAGCAACGGCTGGCGTTTGCCCTGATCCCAGATATGGTGCGCGGCATCGCGCGCTTCGTCTTCAGGAGAAAGCGCAAAATAGCAAATATTCGGATGGTTCTGGATCTGCTCTGGTTCGTTGAGCGCCAGCACGTTCAGCGGTGTCTGGCTGTTGGCGACCTGTTCCACGTTATTTTTCAGCAGCGGACCAACCACCAGGGTGGCACCATCCTGCTGCGCCTGCTGCATCACCTGAGCAATCGGCTGGCTGCTGGTGTCATACACTTTCACCTGGGCGCTGCTGGCAGGCTGCGCGACGGCTGGCTGTGCGACGGGCTGCTGCGGCTGTGCGCTGTCTGACGGCGTGATGGCCGCGGCCGACGGACTGACCACCGCGTTGGCATCGCCATTGGCTGGCGTTGCCGTGCTGGCGGGCTGTTGCGTGGATGCGCTGGCATCGCTGCTGGCCGGTGCGGCAGGGGCTGCCGGCGCAGTCAGCACACCGTTTTTCGCATCGTTAAAGCCTTTCTGGATGGCACTGGCGAACACCTGCGCCTGACCATTAAGCGGCAGCAGCAGCGCGATTGTGCTGGTCGAGGCTTTAGTGAAGTTCTGCACCTGGCTGAGCTGGGTCGGCAGGGTTTTCGCGCCGGGGTTTTGCGGATAGCGCGTCTGCCAGTCGCTAATGGCGGCTTTCAGCATCTGGGCATCCTGGCTGTTGGCGTGCCAGGTATTCAGCAGGTCAAGCCAGCCCTGCAGCGTATTTTCGTCGGCGTTGATCACCACGCTGTTGAGCTGATCCTGGGTAAGCTGGGTCAGCGCCTGCCAGGTGGCGTCAATATTGCTCTGGTGATCGGCGCCTTTCAGCAGCGGTTCCTGAGCAATATAGGCGCGCAGCAGCGCGAGCGACGGACGATTTTGCGCAGCGGCAATCTGCAGCGCGTAGTAGCGCACCTGCTGATCCTGCGACAGGTCAGCGGCTTTTATCTGTCCCAGCAGCTGCTGAGCACCGTTGAAATGCTGCTGGGCAATTTGCAGCTGGGCGCGCAGCAGCAGCAGTTCCTGCTGTTGTACGTCAGAGAGCTGCTGTGGCAGCTGGCCGAGCTGATTTTGCGCCTGCGGATACTTTCCTTCCTTCAGCAGGGCACGGATGGCAAGTAATTGCCAGTCGGTCTTGCTATCATCGCTGCTTTGCTGCACCTGCTGCAGATAATAGTCAGAGCGGCCCGTGGCAGGACCCTGCACGTTTACGCTTGAGGTTTGCTGCGGTCCCTGGCCGCTACAGGCGGCCAGAATCAGGCCCGCGAGCAAAACAGGGACCAGGCGTCCTGCTTTATGACGTACGACTTTCGAAGGAAGCATACTGTATCCAGTGATGTTTTTTTCAAGATGCTCAATATTAAATCGGCAATTCGGATGAAACAATGAAACAACTCGATCGGGCAGAGATTTCTGCCAGCACGCTCTATATCGTTCCTACCCCGATCGGTAACCTGGGTGATATCACGCAGCGTGCGCTGACGGTGCTTGCGAGCGTCGATCTGGTCGCTGCGGAAGATACACGTCATACCGGGCTGTTGCTACAACATTTCGCCATCAATGCGCGACTGTTCGCACTTCACGACCATAACGAACAGCAGAAGGCCGACGTGCTGTTAGCGAAGCTGCAGGAGGGCCAGAGCATTGCGCTGGTTTCCGATGCGGGCACGCCGTTAATCAACGATCCGGGCTACCATCTGGTGCGTCGTTGCCGCGAGGCCGGGGTGCGTGTGGTGCCGTTGCCCGGTGCCTGCGCGGCGATCACAGCATTGAGCGCGGCGGGATTACCGTCCGATCGTTTCTGTTACGAAGGGTTTCTGCCGGCCAAAAGTAAAGGACGTTGCGATGCGCTGCGTGCACTGAGTGACGAGCCGCGCACGCTGATTTTCTACGAATCGACCCATCGCGTGCTGGATACGCTACAGGATATGGTCAGCGTATGGGGCGCGGCGCGCTACGTGGTGCTGGCACGAGAGCTGACCAAAACCTGGGAGTCATTGTACGGTGCGCCGGTAGGTGAATTGCTGGCGTGGGTGCAGGCGGATGAGAATCGCCGCAAGGGCGAGATGGTGCTGATTGTCGAAGGCCATAAAGCGGATGAAGAGACGCTGCCGGCAGAGGCGTTGCGCACGCTGGCGCTGCTGCAGGCCGAGCTGCCGCTGAAAAAGGCGGCGGCGCTGACGGCGGAAATTCATGGGGTTAAGAAAAACGCCCTGTACAAGTATGCGCTGGAGCAGCAAGAGGCGTGACAAACGCGGGCGGATCGCCTATTATCCCGCGCCGAAGCTGACCAGACAGTCGCCGCTTTGTCGTCGTCCCTTTCGGGGGAGACGGGCAGAGGGGAGGAAAGTCCGGGCTCCATAGGGCAGGGTGCCAGGTAACGCCTGGGGGGCGCAAGCCTACGACCAGTGCAACAGAGAGCAAACCGCCGATGGCCCAGTAATGGGATCAGGTAAGGGTGAAAGGGTGCGGTAAGAGCGCACCGCGCGGCTGGCAACAGTCCGTGGCACGGTAAACTCCACCCGGAGCAAGGCCAAATAGGGGTTCACATGGTACGGCCCGTACTGAACCCGGGTAGGCTGCTTGAGCCAGTGAGCGATTGCTGGCCTAGATGAATGACTGTCCACGACAGAACCCGGCTTATCGGTCAGTTTCGACTTTTTTAATGAGCGCCCGCAGGTGAGAATCTGCGGGCGTTTTGTTTTTGGGAAGGGTGCGTGCTGTCCCTCATCCTAACCTTCTCCCGCAGGCGGGAGAAGGGACCGATTGTGCGTGTGACGAGTTGAGTATTAGGCCTCCAACACCGCACTTAACTATTCCCTCTCCCCGTGGGAGAGGGTTAGGGTGAGGGCAGAAAACCGCACGGGGTCAGAAAACCGCAGCAGACTATTCCCTCTCCCCGTGGGAGAGGGTTAGGGTGAGGGCAGAAAACCGCACGAAGCCAGAAAACCACACAAAACCCCATTTCCCTGCGTAAAGAAACGCAAATCCGCAAAAATATTCTTTTCCCTGTGCCAGAATAGGCGCGTGTTCAACTACTGAGGACAATTTTTCATCCACACCGGGAAAAGCAACAACGTGGATAAGTTGTAAAATTATGGATAACCATTTCGTTACACTTTACGTATTAACCTCTTCACCCACCTGCGTTTTCTCCTGCTCACTGAGCGATCGGCACTGGCGCTTCGCGCTGTAGTTTTTTCTCTCCTTATTAGCTTTTTATCTTTTTCAGCTATCACGCTGCTGTTTGCGCGTGGATGGCGTTTATTTCTCACAGGAGAGAAATCATGCTGTACTGGATTTTATTAGCGTTAGCGATTGCTGCCGAAATTACAGGCACCGTGTCAATGAAATGGGCCAGCGTCAATGGCGGCAGCGCCGGCTATATTTTTATGCTGTTGATGATCGCCCTGTCATACATCTTCCTCACCTTTGCCGTTAAACGTATTGCCCTTGGCGTGGCTTATGCCATGTGGGAAGGCGTCGGTATTCTGTTTATCACCCTGTTCAGCGTGATGCTGTTTGACGAGGCGCTGTCAGTGATGAAGGCGGCGGGTTTGATCACGCTGATCGCGGGTATCGCGCTGATCAAAGCAGGGACATTCAGCCGTAAGGAGCTGCGTCATGACCACGCTTAACGTCGTGCATCTGGCCTGGCTGGCACTGGCCATCGTGCTGGAAATTGTGGCGAACATCGCGCTGAAATACGCCAACGGCTTCCGCCGTCCGCTGTATGGCGTGATATCGCTGGTGGCTGTCCTGGCGGCATTCAGTGCCCTGTCGCAGGCAGTGAAGGGGATCGATCTCTCGGTGGCCTACGCCTTGTGGGGCGGTTTCGGTCTGGTGGCTACCGTAGCGGCAGGCTGGATCCTGTTCGGACAACGTCTGAACACCCGCGGCTGGCTGGGCGTGGTACTGCTGCTGGCCGGGATGGTGTTGATCAAATTTGCCTGAGGCAGCGCAATACAGCCTGCCTTCCTTTCCCAATAGTGGGAGAGAAGGGCAGGCATGCGTAAGCCAGTCGTTAACCGCGGCCGTGCGGCTCATCCCAGTCAAAAGCCGGTCCCAGCGAAATAACGCCGTTCGGATTGATGGTCTTGTGGCTGCAGTAGTAGTGATGGCGGATGTGCGGCAGGTTTACCGTATCGGCAATGCCCGGCATCTGATAAATATCGCGCAGGAAGCCGTTCAGGTTACGGTAATCACTGATGCGATGACGATCGCACTTAAAGTGGGTCACGTAGACCGGGTCAAAGCGCACCAGCGTGGTCCACAGGCGCAGATCGGCTTCGGTGAGGCGATCGCCGGTCAGATAGCGATGCTGACCCAGAATCTGCTCCAGCCGTGCCAGCGAATGGAACAGCGCGGTTACGGCTTCATCATAGGCCGACTGTGACGTGGCAAATCCGCTTTTGTAGACGCCGTTATTGACGGTGTCATAAATCCAGCCGTTGAGTTCGTCGATCTTGTCACGCAGCTCGGGCGGGTAGTAATCGCCGGCGCGAGCGCCCTGCGCGTCGAAGGCGCTGTTGAACATACGGATGATATCGGAGGATTCATTACTGACGATAGTATGCTGCTTTTTATCCCACAGCACCGGCACGGTCACGCGCCCGCTGTACTGCGGATCGGCATGCAGATAGAGCTGATAGAGGAATTCGTTCTGATACAGCGAATCGCCGGTCGCGGCGGGGAAATCATCGTCGAAGGTCCAGCCGTTCTCCAGCATCAGCGGGTGCACCACTGATACCGAAATCATCTCTTCTAACCCCTTCAGCTGACGCATCAGCAGAGTGCGATGCGCCCACGGGCAGGCCAGCGAAACGTATAAATGATAACGATCGCGCTCGGCGGCAAAGCCGGCTTTCCCGGTTGGCCCGGCGCTGCCGTCTGCCGTGATCCAGTTACGCCAGACTGCTTCTGTGCGTTTGAAGCGGCCACCGGTTGACTTCGTATCGTACCAGGTGTCATGCCAGACACCGTCAATCAGTTGTCCCATAAGCCCTCCATAAAAAAAACGGGGCGAGGAAAATCCCCGCCCCTGCTATTCAGTATATGTGCTGTTGCACGGCTTGTGTGCTTAGCGTGCGGTTGCTGGCATAAAGCGCTGACGAATCAGACGGTCAATGCTGTAGGCGCCCGGACCTACCAGACCCAGCACCAGGAAACCACCGGCGATGGACAGGTTTTTCATGAACATCAGCTGGTTAACGCCTTCCGCAAAGTTGCTGTGGAACAGGAACGCGGTCAGCAGCGTGAAGCCGGCGGTGAACAGCGCGGTGAAGCGCGTCAGGAAGCCGAACAGAATCGCCAGGCCGCCCCCCAGTTCCAGCAGAATCACCAGCGGCAGCAGGAAGCCGGGCACGCCCATCGCCTGCATGTACTGTGCGGTGCCTGCATAGGCGGTGATTTTGCCCCAGCCGGCAGTAATAAACAGGATGGTCATTAATACGCGTGCCAGCAGCAGGCCTGAGTCTTCGAATTTTTTCATCATTTACTCCAACAAGGTTTTTGGCGCAGGTTGTTGGCCTGCCGGGTTATTTTCCCGCTAAACCGCGTTAAACAGTTCGTCGGGCTGATGGAGGGAGATGATAGTCGCGCGCAGCAATAGTTGTAAGCGAGATAAACTGTCGATGTTATTCAGGAATTCTGAAAGAGGAAAACCGAACCTTTTCGATCCGGTTTAAGGTGGGGAAGTTAGCGTGGCGGCATCGCCGATTTGATCATGCGCCAGGTGCTCCACAGACCGAGTCCGCGTTTGGCCCAGCGCATGATGCGGTTGGGGCTGCGGATCGACCAGATGGCCAGCGCGCTGCTGCCAATCGCCAGATAGCGGCGCAGGCTGAGAAACGTCAGCCAGCCGCGATCGTACTGCGCGGTGCTTTCCAGCCAGTCGCGGCGGGCAGCGCTGAGATCCAGCCGCTGCTGCTGTACCTGATTAAGCAATTCATGAATGCGTGCTTCACGTTCACGCTGACTCATGAGCGATGCTCCTCGAGTAAGGTGCGATCGGTGTCCAGCTCTTTGCGCGTATGGCGCAACAGCGTGGACTGCCGGGATTTACGCAACGTCCATAAACCAAAAATCAGCGCCAGCGCGAATAGCACGCCGGTGGTGATGGCAATCGCCATCAGCCGGTACTGCGCATCCACCGCCCAGATAATCAGCACCATCAGGCTCATCAATCCGAAGGCGGTAAACAGCATGGTCAGGCCTATCATGATCAGCATCTGGATCAGATTGGCCTTTTCCTCTTCCAGCTCGGCAACGGCCAGCCGCACGCGTGTCTCGACCATGCCAACCAGCGTTGTCACCACGCGCTGACCTACATTGAAGACCCCTTTGCCTGGGCCGTGGCTCTGATTCTCGCTCATATCAACGACGTGAAATCAGGATGCCGATCAGCACGCCGACTGCTGCGCCGATACCCACGCCGTGCCACGGATTTTCACGCACGTAGACGTCCGCTTTCTCCGCCGCTTCACGCGTGGTCTGCGCGATGCGTTCGCCGGATTCGCCCAGCCGCTCGCGTGAACTTTCAATGGCACCGCGTGCTTTGTGACGCAGTTTATCCAGCTCGCTTTTCGACTTATCAGCCGAGCTGCTCAGCACTTCTTCCAGGGTGTCGGCAAGGTTTTTCAGTTCCGCACGCAGATGTTCAGATGTGGTGTCTTTAGCCATGGTGTTCTCCATTACATCATTTATTTAAGTCCGATTAATAAGGCTCGGCCTGCAGCTTTTTCAGCTCCTGGCGTGCCTCTTCCAGCTTCCGTTCGCGCTTACCGATCTTCTCCTGGTCTTTGCCTTCCTGGCGATCCTGCTGCAGTTCGTGCTCGCGCTCAGCCACTTTATGCTGCTGGGCTTCAATGCGTTCAGCATGGGCGGATTTCAGTTTCTCGTCAGTGCAGTTGGCGCGGACTTCAGTCAGTGCGCGTTCCAGTCCGGTGACCCGGCGCTGGTTGTCGTGCTGTTTCGCCATCTCAATTTCGCGCTGAATATCCTGCTGTTTTTGCTGACACAGCGATTCCGCTGCCAGCAGTGAACCCGAGAGAGAGAAAAGAATCGTACCCAGCAGTAGTTGTTGTTTCATCAGGTTTTTACCTTCCATTGTTGACGACCTGTCGCAAACCGGACAGGTGGGGCATCCCAGCTTGTCGTCTGCTCGCGCTTACTTAAGAATAGACAGCAGACGAAAAAATTCAAAAAACACGCGGGGATAGCGAGGATTGAGGTGCCGCCGGGCGGTGAACCCGACGGCGGGGATCAGCTATAGGTGGGGCGATTAGCGTCCACCACCTGCTGTGACGCCTGCGGACCCGCCGCCACGACAAAGCCCTGTGGCAGCAGGCGGCGCAGTACTTTCTGCGCGGCCAGGCTCTGCTCTTCATTCTCAAAATGAATGACCAGCGCATCGCCTGCCGAGGTAATACTTTTAATCCGCACGCCCTGCGCCGAAAGCTGCTGATAGAGATAAAAGCCGTCCGGCAGATTGGTGCCGCTGTGTGCCACGCGGATCTTCACCACCGTTTCATGCTGCATCAGTTTGGGCACAATGCCGATAGCCAGCAGCGCCAGCACGCCAGCGCACAGCCAGGGGAGTAAACGCCTGGGAAAATTACGCAACCCTGTCATTACTGTGACTTCCCGTTCTGACCCGCCTGACGTTTACGCCACAGCACTACCAGTGAACCCACCAGACCGATGACCAGCAGCACCAGCGGCAGCAGCATCAGGCAGAACATTAGCTCATCTTCATAGCGGCGGAAAATGGGGGTTTTCCCCAGCGCAAAGCCGAGCACGGTAAGAATCAGCACCCACAGGAAGCCGCTCATCCAGTTAAAGAATTGGAAGCGGGCATTGCTCAGGCCAGAGAGGCCGGCAATGGTCGGCAGCAGGGTACGGACAAACGCGATAAAGCGGCCAATCAGCAGCGCAGACAAACCGTGGCGGTGGAACAGACTGTGGGCGCGCTGATGATACTGCGCGGGCAGATGGGAGAGCCATTTCTGCACCGTCGGCGTATTGCCAAGCCAGCGGCCCTGAATGTAACTGACCCAGCAGCCAAGGCTGGCGCCGGTGGTCAGCACCAGCAGGGTGAGCGGGAAGCTCATGGTGCCTTTCGCGATCAGTACGCCGACCAGAATCAGCAGACTATCACCGGGCAGAAACGCGGCGGGCAGCAGGCCATTTTCGAGAAACAGAATCATGAACAACACGCCATAAATCGCCCACACCAGCGTGGGGTCGGAGAGCATTTCGTAATCCTGCTGCCACAGGGCATGCAGCAATGCTTGCAAAATATCCATCAATCATTCCTGAACATCATTGTTAAACGTGCCCGTGAGGGGCTTAGGCGCAGGCGGGTTAAGTTATACATTTTAGGTATGCCACCTGAGCAGGATTTCCGGATCCATCCAGAATTGATTGTTAAATCAGCGACTTTTTATAGCCCTGTCGCAAAGGGTAAGAAAAGGGCGATAACTGTAACAAAAATCGCGGGATTCAGACAGTGTAAAGTCGCGGTCGCACAGGAGTTTTACCTTTTGACGCAGATGGTCAAAAGGAGCTTTACACGAGCTGACACTATTGCAGATTAACTGACTTTTTAGCCTGAAAATGCAGCGTTTCTGCCATTGCGGCTTCAGGGCAGGATCACCGGATTTTCTGCGAACATGTAGCGGTCGACGTTGAATTCGAAATCATCGGCGGTGGCGTCGAACAGCATCTGTTTAGTATTTTCCAGATGCTGCCACATCGCCAGTTTGCTGGCGGCGGGATCTTTGCGCATCAGCGCTTTTAAGATCTGATCGTGATCGTCGCACCAACTGGTGATATGGCGTGCGTCAATGTGCTCGTGCAGCTTGAGCCAGTAAGGATTATGCAGCCGGTGCCGCCACATTTTCTCTACGATGGCGGCCAGCGCGCTGTTTTGGGTGGCCTGGGCAATGCGCACGTGAAACTCCATATCCCATGTCGAATCGCGCGCGTGATCTTCCTGCCGGGCTTTTTCCTGAATCGCCAGCAGCGCCACGATGTCCTGTGGACGGATCTGCGTGGCGGCAAATTCGGCGACATTGCTCTCAATCAGCTGGCGCGCCTGCAGCAGTTCAAAGGGGCCATAGCTGGCAAACTCCAGCTGATCGGCGGCGCTGTCGCGCGGTTGTGGCTGGTCGCTGATCACATGAATGCCGGACCCTTTGCGCACCTCGACGTAGCCTTCCACCTCCAGCATGATGATCGCTTCCCGCACCACGGTGCGGCTCACCTGGTGCGCCTCCGCAATCATCCGCTCTGCCGGTAACTTTGCCCCCACGGCATAACTGCCCGCTTCGATGCGCTGCTTGAGTTCGCTGGCGAGTTGCTGGTAGAGGCGGCGGGATTCGTTCAGGTCCATGATTTTTCGGTTCTGTGAAAGACGGTAAGTTGTTATACCACTTACCCTGCGATGTCGCAAAGCGCTGAAGCTGTTATACCATCTGGCAAGTTAAGAACCTGCGCGCCTGCTCAGGTTTTATCTTTAATTTATAGAATATACATAGGTTTAAGTTTATTGAAATAAGATGCACGCCGGCTTTCGCCTTACGGCAATGATGGATAATGTGACGTAGTTGGCAAACAAATCTCCCTGTCGCTGAAATTGGTATGATAAATTTTGCGCATTAGCTGACCGATTTCATCTTCAAGGAAGCGACATGTTGCGACTCAACCGCCGCGATTTCCCCGGCGCACGCTATAGCGAACGCGTGATCCAGTTCGGCGAAGGCAACTTTTTGCGTGCCTTTATCGACTGGCAGCTCGACTGGCTCAATGAACATCAGGGCACCGATGCCGGCGTGGTGGTGGTGCGACCGCGCAACCGGATGCAGACGGAGACGCTCAATCAGCAGGATGGCCTCTACACCACGCTGCTGCGCGGCCTGAATGAAGCGGGGCAACCGCTCAGTGAAACCCGGCTGATCCGCAGCCTTAATCGTGAAATCCAGCCTTATCAGCAGTTCGAAGAATTCCTGGCTCTGGCACGCGCGCCGCAGATGCGTTTTGTGTTCTCCAACACCACCGAGGCCGGCATCGTGTATGTCGAACAGGATCGGCTGGAGGATCAACCTGCGTCGTCGTTTCCCGGCAAACTGACGCAGCTTTTGTGGGCGCGTTATCAGCACTTTGCCGGTGCCGCCGATAAAGGCTGGCTGATCGTGCCGTGTGAGCTGATCGACCATAATGGCGACACGCTGCGCGCGTTAGTGCTGCGTTATTGCCAGCAGTGGCAGCTGCCAGCGGCCTTTGCGCAGTGGGTGACGCAGCACTGCGCCTTTTACAACACGCTGGTGGATCGCATTGTCAGCGGCTATCCGCCGGATGGCGCACAGATTGCAGCCCAACTGGGCTATGACGACCGCTATCTGGTGGCCGGGGAGCGCTATTACCAGCTGGTGCTTCAGGGACCGGATGCGCTGATGCATGAGCTGCAGCTGACGGCGCTGGCGCCTGCCGTCAGGCGGGTGGATGACATCACGCCGTACAAAGCGCAGAAGGTGGCGATCCTTAACGGGGCGCACACTGCGCTGGTGCCGGTGGCGTTTCAGGCCGGGCTGGCGAGCGTGGGTGAGGCCATGAACGATGCGCAGCTGGCCGCTTTTGTCGATGCGCTGCTGCGCGAAGAGGTGATTCCGACGCTGGATTTGCCGCGCGCCGAGCTGCACGCCTTTGCCGATGCGGTGCAGCGCCGCTTTCGCAATCCGTTTATTCACCATGCGCTGCTGGCGATTGCGCTCAACGGCATGACCAAATTCCGCACGCGCCTGCTGCCGGCGCTGTTGCAGGCGCAGCAGCAGGGTGGCGACTGGCCGCCGCGCCTCATCTTTGCCTTTGCCGCGCTGCTGGCGTTTTATCGCGGCCAGCAGGATGACCGGCAGTGGCCGCTGCAGGATGACGCGCACTGGCTGCAGCGTTTTGCCCGGCTGTGGCCGGCGGTCCTCACCGATCAACTCACCCCGCAGCAGCTGGTGAGCGACGTACTGAGCGACGCGCAGCACTGGGGCGAAGATTTAACCCAGCGGCCCGGTCTGGTTACGGCGGTCAGCCAGCAGCTGCACAACATTCTCGTCCACGGCATGCGGACGGCCCTTAGCCAACTGAGATAACGCGATGCAACAGGCAATCAAAATACATTCACGCGACAACGTCGCCGTCGCGCTGCAGGATCTGGCGGCCGGCACCCAGCTTATCGTCGCAGAACAGCGGATTACGCTGCAGCAGGATATCGGGCGCGGCCACAAGTTTGCGCTGCAACCGCTCAACAGTGGCGAGCAGGTGATTAAATATGGGTTGCCGATTGCCCATGCCACTCAGCCGATCGCCGTCGGCGAGCTGATTCACTCCAGCAACGCGCGCACCAATCTGAGCGATGTCGACGAGTACGTATACCAGCCGGAACACCTCACGCTGCCACCGCAGGCGGCGGATCGTGAGGTACAGATCTATCGTCGCGCCACGGGTGAGGTTGGCATTCGTAACGAGCTGTGGATTTTGCCGACCGTCGGCTGCGTAAACGGCATCGCCCGGCAGATTGTGTCACGCTTTCTCCGGGAGAGTGACGACGCGGCCGGTATCGACGGCGTGCACCTGTTCAGCCATCCTTTCGGCTGTTCACAGCTGGGGCAGGATCACGAAAATACCCGCACCATGCTGCAAAATATGGTGCGTCATCCCAATGCCGGCGCGGTGCTGGTGATTGGACTCGGCTGCGAAAACAATCAGGTCGATATCTTTCGCGACACGCTGGGCGGCTTCGACAGCGAACGTGTGCAGTTTATGGAGTGTCAGCAGCAGGATGATGAAGTGGAAGCCGGCCTGCAGCGGTTGCATGCGCTGTACAACGTGATGCGTCACGACCGTCGCCAGCCGGGCAAACTGAGCGAGCTGAAGTTTGGTCTCGAATGCGGTGGCTCGGACGGCTTTTCCGGCATCACCGCCAATCCGCTGCTCGGCTGTTTCTCTGACCAGATGATCGCCAACGGCGGCACCACGG